>JAFYYO010000055.1 GCA_017557475.1 Bacteroidaceae bacterium | reverse complement strand
GTAATGCCAGAGAAGCGATGGTCCTCCGCAACCTCCTTTGGATTGAGGTGGCAATGGTAGTCGATGATGGGCAGATGGGCTGCGTGGTTATGATAAAGAGCCTGTGCCGTCGGCGACTGCAACAGGAAGTTCTCGTCCATGAATGCTTTCATAACTTATTCTTTTATAGTTCCTATAGTGCCTATAGATACTATAGGACATTGCTCATTGCTATTCCCATTTCCAGTCCTCGCAGTTCTGCTAAGCCTCTGAGACGACCTATGCAGCTGTATCCGGGATTGGTTTTCTTCTTGAGGTCATCGCACATTTGGTGCCCGTGATCAGGTCTCATGACGATGCTCTTGTGTCGCTTCTGCTGAATCTCCAAGAAGGCTTTCATCACTTCATACATCGGGACGTCGCCCTCCAAGTGGTTAGCTTCGTGGAAGTTGCCTTCAGCATCCCTTTGAGTACTGCGAAGATGAACGAAGTCGATACGGTCCCAGAAGCGACGCATCATGGCAGGAAGGTCGTTTTCGGCACTCACGCCAAATGAACCAGTACAGAGGCAGAGTCCATTAGCCGGGCTTGGAACGGCATCGACGAGTGCCTGGAAGTCCTCCGCAGTACTGAGAATTCGAGGCAGACCCAGTATTGACATAGGCGGGTCATCAGGGTGTATGACCAGACGAACGCCGGACTTCTCGGCTGCGGGACACACTTCACGAAGGAAGTAGATAAGGTTCGAACGCAACTTTTCCGGTGTTATGTCCTTATATCTGTCGAGTTCTTTCTGGAATTGTTCCAGCGTGAAGCTCTCCTCGGAACCAGGCAAACCGGCAATCATATTACGGGTTATAAGCTCCTTCTCTGCGTCATCCATCTTTTCGTAACGAGCTTTGGCCTTTGCTTTCTCTACTTCAGAATACTCTTTCTCTGCACCAGGACGGCGAAGAATAAAGAGGTCGAAAGCCACAAAAGCAGCCCTCTCAAAGCGAAGAGCACGGCTTCCATCGGGCATTTCATAAGCTAAGTTTGTTCGCGTCCAGTCGAGAACGGGCATGAAGTTATAGGTTACGACGTCCACTCCGCACTCGCCGAGGTTGATGAGACTCTGCTTGTAGTTGTCGATGTAACGTTGGAAGTCGCCCGTTTGCGTCTTGATATGTTCATGAACAGGCACGCTCTCCACGGCTGCCCAACGCATTCCGGCATCCTCTATAACCTGTTTGCGCTTGAGGATCTCCTCTTTCGTCCACACCTCACCATTAGGAATATGGTGCAAAGCGGTTACTATACCTGTGGCTCCAGCCTGCCTGATGTCCTGAAGACTTACTGGGTCGTTGGGTCCATACCAACGGAAACTTTGTTCGCAAAAGTACATATTATTAAAGATGTATAGTGTTTTAGATTGAGAAAGCATCAAAGCCGCCATCGACTACGGAGAGTACTCCTGTGACGAAACTGCTGGCGTCGCTAATAAGATAATGTATAGTGCCGAAGAGTTCCTCGGGCTCTGCGAAACGACCTGCTGGCGTGTGAGCGATGATGGTCTTTGCTCTGGCGGTCAACGAGCCGTCTTCGTTTGTCAAGAGAGCCCTATTCTGATTGGTCAGCAAGAAGCCTGGAACGATGGCATTAACACGCAGGCTTGGGCTGAACTTCGAGGCGAGTTCGGTTGCCATATACTTCGTGTAGTTACCTATAGCAGCCTTCGCAGCTCCATATCCCACGACACGAGTGAGCGGACGCAAGGCACTTTCGGAGCAGAAGTTGACGATGGCGCCCTTCTCATTCTTGGCCATAACGGGCACAAACACTTGTGTGGGAATGACTGTGCCAAAGAGATTGAGCTCCACAACCTTCTTAAATGCGTCGAGGTCCAAGTCGAGGAAGGTCTTGTCTGGAGCAATTGTGGCTCCTGCCATGTTGCCTCCAGCGGCATTTAGCAAGACATCGATGGTGCCGAAGCGAGCCACGATGTCGTCTCTGTTCTGCTCCAAGACTTCTTTCTTCAGCACATCAGTCACAAGGAAGAGTGCTTCGCCTTTCTTGTTCAGCTCTGCTTCCAGTTCTTTACCTTGGTCTTCAATACGGTCGAGAATAACCACTTTGGCGCCTTGCTCTACCAGATAGTGAGCAATGTTCCTGCCGAGGATGCCGCAGCCACCAGTCAGCACGACAACCTTTCCTTTGATGTCAAATAAGTCTTTCATTTTTATTTAATCTTTATTACCTTAATCATTTAATCTTTAATCCTTATTCCTTAATCTATTAAGCTGTTACGGCTTTATATTTAGGCACGAATGCCTTGAGCAATAGCCAACCCAGGAGGTAGGCTACAGCGCAGTAGCAGAAGATGATGAAGTAGCCTGCGGGCTTGCCTGTAAAACCGAGGAAGTGCATCTGCGTCTTGTCGGCATAGTCGAATAGCAATCCGCTGCCCCAGTTGATGACGAACGAGCCGATGCCGCCTGCCATGCCGTTGATGCCAGTCATGGTTCCTACACCGTTCTTTGGGAAAAGGTCACTTCCTACGGAGAACAGGTTTGCCGACCAACTTTGATGTGCTGCTCCTGCAAGGCCGATGAGGATAATGGGGAACCAGTAGCTATAAGCACCGAGTGGCTGGGCAAAGACTGTCAGTAGGGGGAACAGCGTGAAGATGAACATAGCCTTGAGCCTTGCGTCGTAGGGATGCTGCCCCGTACGGTTGATAATAATGGTAGGCAGTTTGCCGCCGTATATCGAGAGCATTGTGATGGCATAGAGTACGAATATGAGCAGCATGGCAGTAGGATTGTCGCTCTTCAGGCCGTAGACGTCGCTGATGTAAGCAGGCGTCCAGAAGAGGAAGAACCACCATACTCCGTCGGTAAAGAGCTTTGCGAAGAAGATGCCCCAAGTCTGCGGAAAGGTGAAGAACTTGAGGAAGGGAATGGCTTTCTCGTCCTTTACCTCCTCTTCGGTCGTTTCCTCATCCTGCTGGATATAAGCCAACTCTGCCTTGTTCACGCCTTTACATTCCTCAGGCTTCTTGTAGATGAACACCCAGAGCCCGAGCCAGATGAAGCCAAGGGCACCGATGATGATGAAAGCCATCTCCCAGCCGTAATACCTGGCAATCAGGGGGATGCAGATGGGAGCGACAAGTGCTCCGATAGTACTTCCGCTATTGAAGATGCTGGTGGAGAAGGCTCTGTCCTTCTTGGGAAAGTACTCCGCCGTTACCTTGATGGCAGCGGGGAAGTTGCCGCTTTCGCCAAGACCAAGTACTATGCGGCATACGATGAAGAACCAAACGCTGACAGAAGCAATGACTGCCGTGCTTGTGCCTACAGCGTTGAGGAGTCCTTCTTTGCCATCAAGCCCAAGCCATGCTGCGGTTGCTGTGCCGCAGAAGGCGTGCATGCAAGCTCCCAACGACCAGATGCCGATGGCCCACAGGTAGCCTTTCTTGGTGCCAATCCAATCCATAAAGCGTCCGCTGAAGAGGTTGCCGATGGCATAGACGATGGAGAAGATGGCGGCGATGCGTCCGTAGTCGGCATCCGTCCAATGGAATTCGGGTGCGATAAAGTCTTTCCAAGTGAGGGAAAGAACTTGTCGGTCCATGTAGTTGATAGTAGTTGCGAGGAAAAGCATCCCGCAGATGAGCCAACGATAATTGGTCATCTTGCCTGAAGCGTTGTTTTGCATCGTTTGTTTATTTAGTTTAAGTTTTCTTCGTGCAAAGATAATAATAATTCTTTTACCAAGCAAAATCTTTGCTGAAAACTTGTCGTTGCTTGTATTATTTTTGCCAAAGTGGGGTGAAATTACGCTTTATTGAGGTAAAATAATCGTAATATAAGTGGCAATAAAGGGAATTATTGCTACCTTTGTGTTGTGAAAGACAACCGACTATAGACAATAGACAACGGATTACAGACTGTTGTCGGTTGTCAGTTGTCCGTAGTCAAATTAAAAAAATATGAAGAGACGTGAGTTTATACG
>JAFYYO010000004.1 GCA_017557475.1 Bacteroidaceae bacterium | reverse complement strand
GGCTCTACATCAAGACACGCGGGCTTAATATCCCCGTGACTTACCTATATCTGTACAAGGTGGGCGTTCCGTTGAATAAGCTGAGGATATCTCAGTTCTTTTCCATTGACACCATCAAGACGCTGCCTAAGGTGCTGGAGTTCTACCCCGACCTGTATGAGCGTATCATACGCAGAGAGCCAAACGCCGACCTCGTTATGCTCTATTGGGACACCGAAATGTTCCGTTCAAGCAAACAGGACAACGCTTTCGGAAAGGCTCACAATGAGAGGGAGCGACTGAGGACGGCCATGCTCGAAGCGTCAAAGAATCCGCAAGACTATCCGGGCTATGATGTGGCAAAGCGTCTATACGCGAAGCTACTGCCAGCTCACTCTGACAAGACGGTCAAGCGCATATACGAAATACTGATAGCAGGAGACCCGAAGAAACGAACCTACCGCGCTGTGTCTCTCGATATGATGCGAGACCTCGCAGACCGTGACAGAAAAGAGAATCCAAAACTATATTGACATGAACAAAGAAGCTTCAAAGAGAGGTGCGGCCGCTGCTGGTGAAGTCATAGCCGAAAGAAAAGCTATGAGTAAAGAGGAGTTCCTTACACTATTGGAAGCGGCAGGCGGTATGGTCGCTACCGCTTGCCGTAAGGCTAACATATCGCGTGTGACCTACTACAATTGGCGAAAGGATGATGCTGAGTTTGCAGAGAGAGCGGATGACATCAAGGAGCTTCAGAAAGATGCAGCCGAAGCCCTCATCCTAAAGAAGATGAAAGACGGTGACACGTCTATGCTCATATTCTATGCGAAGACGCAGATGAAGGATAGGGGTTACGTTGAACGCCGCGAGCTGGTAGGCAAGGACGGTAGAGACCTCATAAAGCAAGATGAAGTTGACCTCACAAAGCTTACACCCGAACAAAGGGAAGCGTTACTAAGTATTGGGACAGACATCTTGAACCGAAAGGAAGAGTAATGGCTAACATCGACTATACGGAGCTTGCTCTACGTGTGGTAGCAGATGAATGTCGGAAACATTTCTTCTATTTCGTTCAGACGTTTTGGGACGTAATAATCAAGGAAACACCCGTGTTCAACTGGCATATACCATACCTGTGCGAAGAGCTGGAAAGGCTGTCTGATTGTATTGTACACAGACAGCCTAAGCCGTATGACCTCATTATTAACATTCCCCCTGGCACAACGAAATCGACCATTGTAACAATCATGTGGCCTGTGTGGTTATGGACGCTTGACCCCACAATCCGCATTATCACAAACTCATATTCGGGCGGACTGAGTTTGGAACACGCTACAAAGTCAAAAGACATAATTCTAAGCGAGAAATTCCAAAAGCTGTTCCCGAACATTCAGATACGCCGCGACAAATCGGGAAAACAGAACTACGAGAATACAGAGACGGGTTTCAGATACGCCACGTCAACGGGAGCCACAATCACGGGCTTTCACGCTCATGTTATCATCAATGACGACCCTCAGAATCCGAAACAGGCAGAGAGCGACCAGATGCGAATACAGGCGAACGAGCACACAAAGACGCTATCATCCCGTAAGGTGGATAAGGCGAACACCCCCGTCGTTACCATCATGCAGCGACTACACGAAGAGGACGTGACAGGATATCTGCTCAAAAAGAAAGGCGAAAACATAAGGCATATATGTCTTCCAGCTGAGGACAGCAACGATGTGAAGCCAGCAGATCTGCGAGAGCGATATGTGGACGGGCTTCTCGACCCCGTTAGACTTCCGCGCACGGTGCTGGATGAAGCAAAGACAGACCTCGGCTCACGCGGTTACGCAGGATAATACGGACAGTCCCCCGTCGCAGCTGGAGGTAATATCATCAAGGAAGCATGGTTCAAGCACATATCGCAGGCAGAGTTCAGAGCCTTGCGGTTCCATGAGCCAATGCACTTCTTCCTCGATAGCGCATACGATGAGCAACAGGCAAAGTCTGACAATGACCCAAGCGGCATTATTGCCACCTGTAAGATTGGGAACAATGTCTATATCACCAACGCAAAAAAGGTGTGGAAAGACTTTCCCGACCTCATTACGTTCTTGCCTGAGTTCCTGTATGCGAATGACTATACAGGCGAAAGCTCTCTGAGGATAGAGCCTAAAGCCAACGGAAAGAGCATCGTGCAGGTGCTGGAGAAAGAAACCTCTCTCAACGTCACAGAGACACCGACACCGAAAGACAGCAAGAGCGTAAGGCTTCACGCCGTATCTCCGAAGATAGAGTGCGGCCGTTGCTGGCTTGTGGAAGGTGATTGGAACGAAGAGTTCATAGATGAGGTGTGCGGATTCCCGAACAAAGCGCATGATGAGTATGTGGATATATTGGGCTATGCCCTTAACTACCACCTCACAGATACATACGAAGTACCCGAATATGTGGACGATATGTTTTAACCAAAAATAGATAAAAGAAATGGCTGGATTTATTCAGATGTTCACCAACTACCTCAATGCGGTAGTGGGACGTAACCAAGAGTTTGAAGAGCTTATTGCGCACAAGGACATTGGGCGCGTAAGGGAAATGTTTGTCTCTAAGGCAGAACAGGCTCGTGAAGCGATTACAGAGTATGACACAGAGACACACGCAATCATGTTCCGAAAGGACAAGATTCTCAAAGACAAAGATGGCAACAGGAAAGGCTTTGTCAAGCGATGGAAGCTGCCTATTGGCTATCCTGCATACATCAATGAGATTGCGCTTGTGTTCATCTTTGGCAGACCTATCAAGTGGACGCAGGAGAGCGAGAAAACAGATGAAGCTTTCAGCGCATACACAGACTTCATCAAGCGGACGCACTTCAACAGCAAAGTACGTCAATGTAAGCGTTTGGCTGGAAAGGAAACTCAGTCAGCTATGCTTTTCCGCGTGTTCAAGGACAGGGACGGCAAGCCCGATTGTCAAATCAGAGTGCTTGCAAGGAGCAAAGGTGACGAAATCTATGCTCGCTGGGACTTGTACGAGAACCTTGTTTCCTTTGCATGGGGCTATTATGTCAAGGAGACATCTACCACAAGCGCATATCACTTCGACATCTTTACGCCCGATTGGATATACCGCTGTAAGCAGGTGCTCACGGGCTGGGAAGTGGTTGCTGAGAAAAACCCGATAGGGAAAATTCCCGTTATCCTCTTCGAGCAGGAAAAGGAATGGGAAGGTGCAACACGTCTCATAGAGCGAGAGGAATATGTCGGCTCACGCTCTGCCGACACAAACGACTATTTCAGTGACCCGAAGTTGGTTATTGATGCGGACGTTATCAAGTCTATGCCCAAAAAGGACGATGAGAACAAGACGCTGGTTGCAAAGCCCGGCACAAAGGTTTCTGAGGTCGCTCACTACCTCACATGGGACAGCGCACCCGAAAGCAAGAAACAGGAAATTGAGTGGCTGGAGAAGCACATCCTCACTAAGACGTTCACGCCTAACATCGACTTCGACAACATGAAGGGGCTTTCCAATGTATCGGGCAAGGCACTTGAACAGATGATGATGCTCGCTACCATCAAGGCAGATAAGCGTAAGGACACGCTGGATGAGCTTATGGAGCGCACAAGCTCGCTCATTAAGGCCATCATCGGCAACGTGCTCGATACCTCACTCTATCAGCAGTGCCAAGAGCTGGAGATTGGGCATGAGTTCCAAGAGCCGTTCGGTGAGGATATTACTGAGGTAATAAACAACATCGTAAAGGCTAAGGATGGCGAAATCATGTCAACGGACAGCGCGATAGCCCTCAATCCTTTGGTGAAAGACCACCTCAGAGAGCAAGAATTGGTAAGGAAAGAAGCTGAGGACGCTGCACAGAGACAGAGGGACATCTTCGGTGCCGCACAGAGTAAGGATGATGTTTTCGGTGGTGCTGAGTAACGGATAGACGGCCATGGCAAAGAGTACACCTAAGAGCATTCTGTTTGACACATACACAGCTGGCATCTTCGGACGCACAGAGGGGTATGCCAACAGGGTACGCCAGCTTTATGCGCAAGCTGTGACAGAGCTTTTGAAGCTCGCAGCGTCGCAGGGCGTTAGCGAGGATGAAATGTTTGAATTCGACAAGCTGCCGAAAAAGCTCAGAGAGGAAGCGAACAAGATTCTTAGGCTGCTCTACACGTCTGTCTATAATGAAGTCCAGCATGGCATAAGAGCCGAATGGGAATACGCCAACCTGTCTAACGACATCATCATCAAGCGCATATTCGGTGACGCTGTTTTCAAGAATGAGGGCAACCACTTTGCAAGGTGGTTCGGGCGCAACCAGCAGGCTATGGACGCTTTCCTAAAGCGCAAGACGGGCAAGGACAGGCTGGGTCTGTCAGAGCGCATTTGGAACTATACGGGGCAGCTAAAGGACGAAATGGAGCTTGCCCTGTCCGTGTCTATGGGTCAAGGTGAGAGCGCATCTGCAGTTTCGCGCAAGGTGAGGAAATACCTGCAAGAGCCAGAGCGTCTTTTCCGACACGTCAAGGGAAAGGACGGCAAGATGCGCTGGTCGAAAGCTGCCAAAGCCTACCTCAAAGAGCACGATGTGGGCAGAGGTCAATATCTCTCCAGCTACAAGAACGCGATGCGCCTAACGCGCACAGAGACGAACATGGCATACAGGTCAAGTGACTTTGAGCGTTGGCAAAAGCTCGACTTCGTGCTGGGTATTCACATTGAGAGAGCGCACAGGGATGATAACGACAAAGACATCTGCGAGCTTTTGCAAGGTGACTACCCAAAGGCTTTCAAGTTTACAGGATGGCACCCACAATGTCGCTGTATAGCTACCCCGATTCTCGCTACGCCTGATGAAATGGTAGCTATGCGCAAGGCTATCAAAGAGGGCAAAGACCCGCGTTCCGTTCTCGCCCCTGGCCGTTACATTACAGAACCTCCAGCAGCTTTCACCAAGTGGATAAACGACAACAGGGAGCGCATAGAGAACGCTGAGAACGTCCCGTATTTCATACGTGACAACTTCAAGGACGGTGACATAGACAAAGGCTATTCTTGGGTCAAGACAAAGAAGGGAAAGACTGAGGAAGAGAAACAAGCTGTTCTCGAAAAGTGGAACGAGCGGAAACGTCACAACACGCTCATTACAAAGATGGGCAACAATGTGTACAACGTCGCTGCTGGTTATCCCGATGTGGACACGTCCGACCTTGTTTCTGCCATCAATAGCGGCAACATTGCCAAGATTGAAGAACAAGCTCGCGCTGTTGCGAAACAGGTTGCAGCTCTCAATAAGCAGCTCAAAGGCATGGAATCGCTCATTGACAACCCGAAGCAGTGGCTTGCACAAGGATTCAAGGTCGCAGATCTGCAAAAGACGTTTGATAGCGTTGAGAGCAAAATGTCAGAATGGGAAGCGAAGTACAACGGTGACAGCTGGCTCATGTCTAACACTACGCTCGAAAAATACCTGCTTAAAAAGCTCACATACGAAATTAACGACGTTGAAGATAAGAAGAAATACTCAACGTGGCAGGTTGCTCAACAGGCATACGCGAAACAGCAGACTGAGATACAGGACAAGGTCGTTTGGCAAGACATACAGACGCAAGGCGCAACGCTCTCTGCAAAGCTATCCAATGGCTTATTTGTAACTCAAATAGCGAACTTCGATAAGGCTGTCAAGAACAAGGATAAGATGGTAGCACAGATATTGCTGTCAGAGCTTGATTCTTGGGCAGACATTAACGATGTCTTGCAGGAAGCCCTCACGTTCCAAACAAAGAGCCAGCCTTACCTCAATCTCCGTGCACAGCTTAAACAGAACATTGCGAATGACAATGTAACTGAAGCTCTGAATACCGTCCAGCTCATGCAACAGAAGCGGTCAGAGCTTGCAAAAGCCGCAAATCGTAGAGCAAGCAAACATGACCTAAAGCCATTCTCCCTGCCAAATGTCAAGAAAGAACAAGCCGACAAACT
>JAFYYO010000003.1 GCA_017557475.1 Bacteroidaceae bacterium | reverse complement strand
TAAGCCTGCTTCACATGTCAATTTTGTCCTATCTCGAAACATAACTTTTGGCAGACAACATTGCTTGCAAAAAAACTATTAACTAATATGTAAGCAAAAAGCCTAAAAAGCCTAAAAAGCCTGGCTATCCTAGACACATTACCCCCCCTCGCACCCCATCTTTACAGGAAAACTCCCAACAATCTCTAAACATCGTGAAGGATGCCAAAGGTCTGTTTGCGATGACATTATTATGCATTAAGGCATTTTTCTTTGTCATTTTGACCTGTATCTCATTATTTTTATGTACTTTTGCGACCAATTGGGATGAAAAACCACTAATTATTGTTTTCAATGATACACAAAACGCTTATCAAAACAACGCTGGCTGTGTCGCTGGCTATCTTCAGCAGCACAGCGGCGATGGGGCAATCGGAACAAAACGCCTCTGACTCTATCTACTTCACTACAAACAAGAATGGCCGTGTGGAGCTGATTAAGGGCATCACGGACAAGAAATGGTTCCAGGACCTTTCGAATCGCATCAAGCTCCACGGCTACGCTCAAGCGGGTTATACCTACAACCACAAGGGCGGACAAAACACAAACACGTTCGACCTGAAGCGTGTGCTCTTCTGGGCTGAAGCCAAGATTACGGACCGCTGGTCGTTCCTCTTCATGCACGACTTCTCGAGCGTTGTGCAGGAGTTCTACACAGACTATCGCCTCACAAGAAACAAGGCGCTGACGGTCCGCTTCGGACAGTTCAAGAATGGTCTGTCGCTCGAGAACCCCCTCTCCCCTACTGCGATGGAGGCTATCGACGTCTATAGCGAGGCTGTGACGTTCCTGACAGGCTGCGGCAGCGACCCTTTGCTGGGCGTGCAGTATGGCCGTGACCTGGGTCTCTCGCTCTTCGGCGAGACGAACAACGGGAAGCTGCGCTACGAGGTGCAGGTGATGAACGGACAGGGTATCAACAAGAAGGACAAGAACAATTTCAAGGACATCATCACGCGTCTGGAATATCGACCTGTAACGGGTTTGAACCTCGTTGCCACTGGTCAGTTCGGTCGCGGCCATGCCATCAATACGTCTCTCTACAATCCGACGATTGCACTCGATCAGGACTACAAGCGTCATCGTTGCACGATAGGTGCGGACTACAAGTCGAAGGCTTTCAAGGTGCATGGCGAGTACCTGAACGGCTGGGACGCAGATGCGCATAGCTGGGGTGCTTACGTGACGGGAGCCGTTCCTCTTGGCACTCCGAAGGTGGAGTTCGTGGGCTCTTACGACTTCTTCAACTTCAACACGGATCTCGATATGGACCAGCACAAAGCGATTGCGGGCCTGCAATACTGGTTCTACAAGAAGTGCCGCTTGCAAGTGCAGTACGTCTATAAGAACGCCTATACCGCTGGCAATCAGTTCATTCACGGCGCCAACCACGCCCTCATGTGCCAGATGCAGATAAGGTTCAATTAAAGGGAAAAGGAAGTAAAAAAGGAAGTAATGCCAGCAAGCTGGCGAAGTTAATGAGCTTCGCTCATGGGAGTTAACTCGCTCCGCTCGCGGACGATAGTTTAGGCCTCTAAGGTATTGTCCAGCACGAAGTGCTTAACTTCCAGCCTGCTAAGCAGGCTTAACTTCCCCTTTAACTTCCATGAGCGTAGCGAATTAAATTCTATATATAAATGTTAATCAAAGTTCTCCTGACCATCATCTTTCTGGTCGTGATGGTAGGCGTGGGAATATACTCCCGCAAACAGGCCAGTAGTGTGGAAGGTTTTGTTCTGGGCGGACGAGCTGTAGGTCCTTGGCTTACCGCTTTTGCCTTCGGAACGAGTTATTTCTCGGCAGTCGTCTTCGTGGGCTATGCCGGTCAGTTCGGCTGGAAGTACGGCCTCTCGAGCGCTTGGATTGGCATTGGCAATGCCGTGATTGGTTCGCTCTTGGCGTGGATTCTCTTGGGTCGTCGCACGAAGCTGATGACGCAACACATCGAGAGTCGCACGATGCCCGACTTCTTTGGCACGCGTTTTGGCGACCAAGGCTTGCGAGTCGTGGCTTCGATCATCGCTTTCGTGTTCCTGATTCCCTATACGGCAGGCGTTTATAGCGGCATTTCGCGTCTCTTCGAGATGGGCTTCGAGATTCCCTACGAATATTGTGTCATCATCATGTCCATCCTGACTGCTGTCTATGTGATAATCGGCGGCTATAAAGCGACTGCGATGAACGATTTCATCCAGGGCATCATCATGCTTTTCGGCATTGTGGCTGTGATTATCGCTGTGCTGAATGCGCAAGGCGGACTGGCAACTGCAGTCGAGAAGTTGTCGCAATTGCCCTCCGATGCTGACCCGAATGTGAATGGCGGCTTTGCCTCTTGGTTTGGTCCAGATCCTTGGGGACTGTTGGGCGTCATCATCCTGACTTCTCTTGGCACGATGGGTCTTCCGCAAATGGTGGGCAAGTTCTACTCGATTACTGACGAGAGCGCTATCCGTCGCGGCACAATCATCTCGACCATCTTCGCATTCATCGTAGCTGGCGGATGCTATTTCCTTGGCGGTTTTGGTCGTCTCTACGAGCCCGTCATCAACGAGGCAACAGGCAAGATTGCCTTCGACTCTATCGTTCCCGCTATGCTCGTCACGCTTCCGAATATCCTCATCGCTCTTGTAGTATTGCTGGTACTTTCGGCATCGATGTCAACCCTCGCTTCTTTGGTGCTGACATCCAGTTCTACGATGACGCTCGACCTCATCTATCGCGACAAGAAATCCTTGCCAGGAGAGGTGGAGGAAGGCACTATCGACGACGTTGTGGCCGAGAAGATTGAGCGCAGAAAAGTCGTTATCATGCGCGTTCTGATTGTCTTCTTCATCGTCATCTCGCTCTTGATAGCCCTCAATCCGCCAACCTTCATCGCTCAATTGATGGGCATTTCTTGGGGTGCTTTGGCAGGAGCTTTCCTTGCTCCCTTCATGTTGGGACTCTATTGGAAAGGCGTCACCCCAGCAGCTGTCTGGGCTTGTTTCGTTTGGGGCGTAGGCTTGACCGTCATCAACATGTTGGCAGGCAATCCCATCAATCCCATCAACTGCGGCGCAATCGCTATGATAGGCGGTTTCCCAGTTGTTTGGCTGGTGAGTCTCTTCACAAAGAAGATGCCAAAAACCGACGTTGAACGGATGTTCGAGTGCTATAAATAGGAACAAAAAAACTGAGGCTTATTTTCGAGCCTCAGTTATGTAGTCAAGCGATTGGCGGCACATCTCCGTGATGTACTGCCAATCTTTTTCTTTTATCTTGTCTTTGGGGAAGAGGTTGCTCCCCATTCCAACGCAGAAAACTCCTGCTTTGAACCATTTCGTCAGGTTTTCCTGATCAGGAGATACACCTCCCGTTACCATGATTTTGCTCCAAGGACAAGGAGCTAAAGCGCTTTTCACAAGAGCTGGACCATAAACGTCGCCTGGGAAAACTTTCGTCAAGTCGCAACCCAACTCCTGAGCCGCACCAATCTCGCTAATAGTACCGCATCCGGGGCAATAGGGAACGAGACGACGATTGCAAACTTTAGCGATATCGGGATTGAGCAACGGACCTACCACAAAGCAGGCTCCCAGCTGTATGTAGAGGGCTGCCGTGGGAGCATCGACAACAGAACCTATGCCCATAGCCATTTCTGGACACTCTTTCGCCGCAAACTTCACGCATTCAGCAAAAACTTCATGTGCAAAGTCGCCACGATTCGCGAACTCAAAAGCACGAACACCACCTTCGTAGCAAGCCTTTACGACCTGCTTCGCAACATCAACATCACTATGATAGAACACAGGCACCATACCAGTCGCCTGCATCTTTTCGAGAACCTGTATCTTATCGAATTTAGCCATAATTAATTTTTAGAAGTTAAAATGGGAGTTAACTCGCTTTCGCTCGTGGAAGTTAAAGTGGAAGTTAAAGGACGATAGCTTCGGAGGCAGAACAACCAAACCTTAATCCAGAATCCCTAATCCTGAAGTCTCCGACTTCACCTTTCCACTCTTCCGTTGCCGTTGCCATTCATCAGGGCTTCCACCTCGCAAAGGGAAACGATGTTGAAGTCGCCAGGAATTGTGTGCTTGAGGGCACTTGCCGCAACTGCGAACTCCAACGCTTTCTCTTGAGGCATGCCGTTTGCCAGGCAATGAATGATGCCAGCACTAAAGCTATCGCCACCACCTACACGGTCGACGATAGGGATTATCTCGTAACGATGGCTGACATAAAACGAGTCGCCATTATATATCATTGCCTTCCAGCCGTTGTTAGAGGCCGTGAAACTCTCGCGAAGCGTACCGATGACATACTTGAAGCCGAACTCCTTCACCATATCACGGAAGATACCTCTGTAGCCCTCGGCATCTGTCTTGCCGTTCTCCACATCTGCATCGGGACGATAGCCCAAGCATTTCTCCGCATCCTCCTCATTTCCAATACATATATCGACATATTGCATCAAGGGACGCATCACGCTTTGAGCCTTCTCGGGTGTCCACAACTTCTTGCGATAATTGAGGTCGCAACTAATGACCACACCAGCTTTCTTGGCCGCGATGCATGCTTGACGAACACATTCTGCTGCACTATCGCTCAAAGCTGGCGTAATGCCGCTCCAATGGAAACCTCTCGCACCCTTGAAGATAGCATCGAAATCGAAATCGGAAGGCTGAGCCTCGCTTATACTGCTATTTGCTCGGTCGTAGATAACTTTGCTTGGACGAAGACTGATACCCGTTTCGAGATAATAAATGCCCAAGCGATTGCCGCCCCGAACCACATAATCTGTATGCACTCCAAAACGACGAAGACTATTGATGGCAGCCTGTCCAATCTCGTGTTCAGGCACTTTACTTACAAAGTAAGCCTCATCACCATAGTTCTGCAGGCTGACAGCTACATTCGCTTCGCCACCTCCATAGTTCACATCAAAACTGTCCGACTGGATGAACCTACTGTTGCCAGGAGAAGACAAGCGCAACATGATCTCACCCATTGTGACTATTTTTGCCATAT
>JAFYYO010000054.1 GCA_017557475.1 Bacteroidaceae bacterium | reverse complement strand
TCCCTGCTGATGACTCTGCTGACAGCATGGGCTGAGCCTCTGAAGGTAGTTACTGAGCCTGTCGAGGGTTGCTTCACCATTTTAGGTACAAAAGCGACGGACAAGTGCATCATCCTCTACGACGCCAACGATGCTGAGGTGGTGCAAACGGTGCTCGAATGTCTCCTCTCAGACATGAATGCCGTGACAAGGAGAAGCTTCGTGAAGTACAGGACAGAACCCTCTTCGCACAAAAGCCCCATCATTGTCGGCACAATTGGTCAGTCGAGCCACATCGACCAGCTCATCCAGGACGGCAAGCTCGACGTGAGCGACGTCGTGGGCAAATGGGAAGCATACGGTCTGCAAGTCATCGACAATCCGATGGAAGGAGTGGGGCGCGCTCTTGTCATCTATGGTTCACAGCCCCGCAGCACTGCCTACGGCATGTTCGAGCTCAGCAAGCTGATGGGTGTCTCGCCTTGGGTATGGTGGGCAGACGTCACACCTGCCGTCAAGACGCAACTCTATGTTACCCCTGGCAAGACGGTTGTCGGCACACCCTCTGTCAAGTTCCGTGGCATCTTCGTCAACGACGAGGACTGGGGCTTACGTCCTTGGGGAGCAAGGAATCTCGATACAGATCTGGGCAACTTCGGTCCCAAGACGTACGCCGTCATTATGGAACTTCTGCTGCGCTTGCGGGCAAATACGCTTTGGCCCGCTATGCACCCAGGCTCAAGAGCGTTCTGGTATGAGAAGACAAACATTCCTCTCATCATGAAGTACGACATCTACATGGGCTCCAGCCACTGTGAACAGATGCTCTGCAACAATGAGTACGAGTGGGAACGCTTCGGAGGTCATCGCGACGAGGACTGGGTTTGGCACTCGAACAAAGAGATGATTATGCGCTACTGGGCTGCTCGCATCAGTGAAAGTAAAGACAAGAACGGCATCTATACGCTGGGAATGCGAGCCGTACACGATGCTGGCATGAACGGCTACAACACCCTCGAAGAGAAAGTCGCTGCGCTGACCGACATCATTGCACATCAAAGACAACTCATCGCAGACAGCATCGGCGACCCGACCACCGTTCCACAAATCTTCATCCCCTACAAAGAGGTGCTCGAAGCATACAATGCCGGCCTTCAAGTACCCGAGGATGTCACGCTGATGTGGGTAGATGACAATCACGGCTACATACGCCAGATGCCCACACCAGAAGAGCAAGCCCGTTCTGGCGGCAACGCCATCTACTATCACCTCTCCTATTGGGGCACGCCTGCCGGCTATCTCTGGCTCAGCACCATCTCGCCCTCACTATGCAGCTACGAACTCAGCAAAGCCTATAGTCAAAGCATGCGCAACCAATGGATTATAAACGTAGGCGACATCAAGCCTGCCGAAGAAGAACTGGAGTTCTGCATGGACCTGGCTTGGGACATCAATAGCTGGCCTCCCGAGGAAGCCTACAAATACACCCGGGCATGGGCAGAAAGGACCTTTGGCGAGGAATATGCCGATGAAATAAGCGAGATTAAACAGGCCTACTATCGCCTCGGCATCGCAGCCAAACCTGAACATGTCCACCTCTGCTACTTCGACCATTCCAACGCACAAATCGACGCACGCATCGAAGAATATCAATATATATATAATAAGGTAAAGGCGCTGCGCAACCGCATACCAGTTTCCCTGCAAGATGCTTACTATGAACTCATCGAGTATCCCGTGTGTGGTTGTGCCGACCAGAACATCAAGATCCTGCGAGGAAGGCAGAGCTTCGTCTATGCATGGGCAGGACAAGGCGAAAAGGCACTCTCCTATTCGACTGCCGCACAAACGGCCTTCGACGAGATTGTCACGATGACCGACAAGTTCAATACCGGCATTGCAGGAGGCAAATGGAACTACATGATGAGCTACAAGCCGAACAACATGAGCCAGCACCTAATGCCCAACGTTGCCTCGGCAGCCGATGTTTCTGACATCACAAGTACTATCGTTCAGCCGAACATCACGATTCTTCCTGGAGGCAACTACCAAAATGCAAGCAGCAGCGTAGTCAGCCTGACGGGATTAGGCCTTGCAGGAAGCACGGCAACGGTTTGGCCATTAGACCTGACTGCATATACTTCTTGTTCACAGGCACCTTACGCAGAATACTCGGTACCTGTGCAGAAAGGACTCAACGTCATACAAGTGCGCTGCCTGCCGACCTTCCCCCTCAACACTTCGTACGATTTGAGAGTCGGCATCTCTGTCAATGGGAACACGCCTACAGTCCTTTCCGTCAAGACGACGGCAATGACGACTCCATGGGACGAGACCGTTGTGCAAGGCTACCTGCGTGCTGCCGTTCACTACACCAGCACGAAGGACCAGACAGTGCCTGTTCGCGTCTATTTCATGGACCCGGGCTCAACCGTGTGTGCCTTGGCAAGTATTTCCTTTGGAAGTGATGCACAAGACTTGACGACAACACTTCTGACGAATGCAGACTTCGAATACAACTCCTCGGGATCACTCAATCCGCAAGGCAATACAGGTCGAGGCGTGCCCAAAGGCTGGACAGCAACCGGCAAGATGAAAGGCAATTCATGGGGAGTAAACCAGGATGCCAAGCAGATATACGGCATCAATGTCTATTGGGCAACGAGCACTCCGATGCCAGAAGTCTATGAACTCTCGCAAACCATCCCTGCTAACAATATAGAGCCAGGCACATATCTGGTCAGCTGCTTGCTGGGTGTACTCAAGGACAAACTGGGCACTTGTCGTCTTTTTGCCAATGATATCGTGCAATACTACGGCAAAGAGAGCGACTACGTATCAAGCGTCTTCACCTCAGGCGAAACGCGAACCTTTGCCAGTTACGTCGGTTCAGGCGACGGCAGAATGATTCTAAAGCCTATGGAGGTCATTGTGAGCATCGTTGAAGGTGAAGATTTGAAGCTTGGCATTCGTACCAGCAACCACAGAGCCGACGGTTCACGCGTCACCAGTAACAATCATGGATGCTTCAAGGTGGATCACTTCCGCATCCAACGCATCAATGCAGAAGACCCGACAAGCATAAAGAACTTCCAATCCTCTTCATGGGAAGCAAGTGAGGGAGCTGTTTATGACTTGTTGGGACGCAAAGTGGGAAGTGGCCAATTGCCAAGCGGCATCTACATCAAAGACGGAAAGAAAAGACTTATCAAAAGGAACTAAATCACATAAAACACATAGATAATGAAAACAAAATCCCTATTGACTCTGCTTCTCATGCTCTTTGCGATGGGAGCAAAGGCAGATGATCTGCAGATCGTTACCTCTCCTGTTGACGGCTGTTTCACTATTGCCGGTTCGATGGCTACCGACAAAGCCATTCTGCTCTACGATGATCAGGATGCCGAGGTAGTGACTACGGTCATCGATTGTCTGCTTTCCGACCTCAAGGCAGTCACGAAGAAGACGTTCATGAAGTACAAGACGGAGCCTACTACATTGAAGAACCCCATCATCGTTGGCACTATCGGGCAGTCGAGCCACATCGACCAACTCATCGCCGACGGCAAGATTGACGTGAGCGATGTCGTGGGCAAGTGGGAAGCTTTCGGCATGCAAGTCATCGACAATCCGATGGAAGGCGTGGCAAAGGCGCTCGTCATCTTCGGCGCACATCCTCGTGCAACTGCATACGGCATGTTCCACCTCAGCCGTATGATGGGCGTTTCGCCTTGGATTTGGTGGGCAGACGTCACGCCAACCACCAAGACGCAACTCTATGTGACGCCTGGCAGATACATCTCCGGCACTCCCTCCGTCAAGTTCCGCGGCATCTTCCTCAACGACGAGGACTACGGCCTGCGTCCCTGGGCAGCGAAGAAGATGGACACGAACCTCAATAACTTCGGTCCCAAGACCTACGCCGCCATCATGGAGTTGCTGCTCCGCCTCCGTGCCAACACGCTTTGGCCAGCCATGCATGCAGGCTCGCGAGCCTTCTGGTTCGAGAAGACAAACATCCCTCTCATCATGAAGTACGACATCTACATGGGCTCCAGCCACTGCGAACAGATGCTTCGCGACAATGAATACGAATGGGGCAAGACGGGCGACAAGTTCGGCGGTCACGGCAACGAGGACTGGGTTTGGCACTCCAACCAGGACATGATAAAACGCTATTGGGCAGAGCGCGTGGGCGAAAGCCGCGGCAAGAACGCCATCTACACGCTTGGCATGCGCGGCATTCACGACAGCGGCATCAACGGATATAACACGACAGAAGAGCGAGTGGCTGCTCTGACGGACATCATTGCCTACCAGCGCCAACTGCTTGCCGACAGCATCGGCGACCCGACAACCATTCCGCAAATCTTCATTCCCTACAAGGAAGTACTCACCTGCTACAACGCCGGCCTGCAAGTTCCTGAGGATGTTACGCTGATGTGGGTTGACGACAATCACGGCTACATCCGCCAGATGCCGACTCCTGCCGAGCAGGCTCGCAGCGGCGGCAACGCCATCTACTATCACATCTCCTATTGGGGTTCTCCCGCCTCCTACCTTTGGCTCAGCACACTCTCGCCCTCACTTTGCAGCTACGAACTCTGCAAGGCTTACGACCAAGGCGTGCGCGATCAATGGATTATCAATGTAGGTGACATCAAGCCAGGCGAAGAGGAATTGGAGTTCTGCATGGACCTCGCTTGGGACATCAATAGCTGGCAACCCGAGCAAGCTCATCTCTACACTCGCGACTGGGCGGCACGAACCTTTGGCGAGGATGTTGCCGACGACATCAACGAGATAAAGATGGGTTACTATCGCCTCGGCATCGCAGCAAAGCCTGAGCATGTACAGCTTTGCCACTTCGACCACTCGAATGCAGAGATTGATGCCCGCATCGAAGAGTATCAAGACCTCTATCAGAAGACGGTAGCTTTGCGCTCGCGCATTCCTTCTTCACTTCGCAATGCTTACTACGAACTCATCGAGTACCCTGTCTGTGCCTGCACCGACCAGAACATCAAGCTGCTGCGAGCACGCCAGAGTTTCCTTTATGCTTGGGCTGGGCAGGAAGAGAAGGCACTCTCATACTCCACCGCAGCACAGAATGCTTTCGAAGAAATAAAGACGCTTACCACGAAATACAACACAGGCATTGCCAGCGGCAAGTGGCAAGGCATGATGGACTACAAGCCGAACAACTGGAGCCAGCACCTGATGCCCGCCGTTGCGACTGCCGACGATGTGGCTGAGCAAGAGAGCAGCATCCTGCAGCCCAACATCACAATCCTCGCAGGTGGCAGTTATACCAACGCCTCTTCCACGGTGAAGACGTTAGAGGGACTTGGCATAGAAGGCACGACAGCAACTGTCTGGCCGCTCGACATGCAGGCTTATACGTCTGCCAACGATGCTCCTTACGCCGAATACACATTGCCTGTTCAGAAAGGCCTTAATGTCATCCAGGTTCGTTGCCTGCCCACGTTCCCCATCAACACTTCCTACGACTTGAGAGCAGGCGTTTCTGTCGATGGAAAGGCCGCTTCCGTTCTCTCCATTAAGGTCTCGGCAATGACCGACACTTGGGACGAGACGGTGGCACAAGGCTACTATCCCGTAGCCGTTCACTACACGAGCACGGAAGACAAGACGGTCAGCGTTCGCGTCAGCTTCATGGATCCAGGCCTCTGCGTCAGTGCCGTTGCAAGCATTCCCTTCAGTGCTGGGACGGAAGACCTCACGAGCCTCCTCACAAATCCCGACTTCGAGTACGGCAACAACAATGCTCTCAATCCACAAGGAGGCTTGGTTCGCGGCGTTCCCAGGGGCTGGAAAGCGACGGGCACGATGAGTGGCAACTCTTGGGGCATCAACCAGGATGCCAAGCACAGATACGGTATCAATATCTATTGGGCGAGTTCCAAGCCTATGCCAAACACGTATGAACTCTCGCAGACCATTGCTGCATCCAAGCTCGGAGCAGGCACTTATCTCGTCACCTGCCTGCTCGGCACACAGACAGACAAGATGGCGAACTGCCGACTCTTTGCCAACAAGAACGTGCAATACTATGGTGCAGAAAGCGATTACCTGTCGTCGATGCTCACATCGGGCGAGACGAACACCTTCGCAGGGTATAGCCCTTCCAGTTCAGGCAAGATGACGCTCCATCCGATGGCTGTGATGGTGACGCTCAAGGACGGCGAAAGCCTGAAACTCGGCATCAGAACAAGCAACTTCAAGACCGACGGAACTCGCTCCACAAACGACAGTCACGGCTGGTTCAAAGTGGACCACTTCCGTCTGCAACGCATTGATGCTCAGGAAGACCCAGATGCAATCAAGCCCACTTACAAGTCTTCCTTGAAGGAAGAAGAGGTCTACGACCTCAATGGCTACAAGATAGGAAGTCTCCCTTCCAGGGGAAGAAACAAAGGCGTCTATGTCATGCGTCGTCCTGACGGCAGTGTCGTGAAGCTGGCAAGGTAGCGAAGTCTGTCGGAAGAGCCAGCCTAGTTGCCAGTCCAAGCACGCTAGTACTGCAGTCCTCACAGGGAGGTACTCGAGTACCAACACGGTGTGACTGAAGTAACCCTACGTTAAGACTATGGAGTACTGACGCTTCGTCGCTCCACACGCCATGAATAGGCGGCTTACTACTCGAATATAATGTAGGGACGAAGCCTCTCTATATCGGTAGCGCGAAAGCCTTCGAGGCGAGAAAGCTCGTCGATGGTGTGCAAATCACCCTTGTTTTGGCGGTGCTCGAAGATAGCTTTGGCCTGATAAAAGTTGAGGTAAGGGTGCTTCATCAACTGCTGAACCGAGAGCTTGTTGACGTTTATCTTAGTGACAGGAACTTGCGAAACGGTCATGTATTTCATGACGGAATCGGGCAGTTCGATGGCTTCCATCGCCTGCTCGACATTGACAAAGCCGCCAAGCGACCTGCGATAATTAACGATTCGGGCAGCCCTTTTAGAGGCGATGCCTGGGATCTTCTTCAGTTGCGACGTATCTGCCGTGTTGATGTCGATGGTCTGACCTGGGCGTATCTTCTCTTGATGATAGCTGGTGTCGCGCAGAGCGGCATACGACATACCCAGTTTCTCCTCAATTTCCTCCATTTCATCGACAGATTCTTGATACGACTGCTTCGATTCCACATACTGGAATTCCGTCGAAATCCTTATTTGTGGCATGAGTCTGTCCCACTGCTCGTTGGTCAAACCAGGCAGTCGCTTGAAGTCATCAGGCTTGTGATAGCGCCCATGTTTGGCTCGATAGCGATAGATGCTCCTTACCTGCCAAGGAGAAAGACCCAAGCGAAGCAAGGTCGTGGAGTCAGCCGTGTTGGGGTCGAAAGGGAAAGTCTCGAAGGGTTGTTCCTTGGGAACTTCCCCTACCCAACTGCCCCTTAAAGGGGATGATTTTTGTTCTTCGTTCTCCTCCTTCACAGGAGAATCAGAGGGGATTGCTTTCCAAATCGAGAACGCGATGATGCCTATCAGCAGAACCCACTCGATGACGAGCAGGGCTCGGCGTTGTGACTGTGTGAATGTGGGCAGGCGTTTCATGATAGAATCTCTTGCACGAAGACTGCCGCAATGGCAAGCGGAGCCACATAACGGACGATGAAATAGTAGAGTCGGAACAGCTTGAAGCGCAACTTGCCGTTGTTCGTCAACTCGCTCTCAACAAGCTTGCGGTCGAGATACCAGCCTGTGAAGAGGCAGATGATGATGCCTCCGATGGGAAGGATTATCTTCGAAGCGGTGAAGTCGAACAGCTCGAAGATATTCATATCGAAGAGTGTCAGGCCGCTCAAAACGCCAAACGACAACGAACAAATCACGCCAAGCGACATACAAGCGACGGAAACGGCTGCTGCTGCCTTCTTGCGTGAGAGATGGAAGGCTTCGAGAACGTATGCCGTCACACTTTCGTGAAGGGAAATCGCGCTGGTGAGAGCTGCGAGGAGCAACAATAAGTAGAAGAATGCGGAGAAGATGTAGCCGAGAATCGGGACATGATGGAAGGCGATGTTGAACACATTAGGCAGTGTGATGAAGACCAGACCAGGGCCTGCATCCACGCTGACGCCCTCCACGCTGAACACTGCAGGGAAGATGATAAAACCGCTCAGGATGGCCACAACCGTATCGATGACGCTCACGCCCATAGCCGTCTTCGGCAGGTTGGTGTCCTGCCTGAAGTAAGAAGCATAGGTGCAAAGGCAGCCCATCGCAAGACTGAGGGAGAAGAAGGCCTGTCCTACAGCGCTGAGGATCACGTCTGCCGTCAGCTTTGAGAAGTCTGGCTTAAGCAGGAAACGCAGTCCTTTCGCAGAACCAGGCATGCTGAACGAGCACACCACAAGTATACCGATAATAAAGAGAAGCAGCGGCATCATGAGCTTCGACGACTTCTCGATGCCCGATTGAACACCCCTGGCGATGATGAAATGCGTGAGTCCCATGAAGGCGACGCCCATCAGGATTGGCATCCAAGGATTGCTAACGAAGTTGTTGAACACGTCGCTGTAGTCTCTGTCGGCTTGCAACTTGCCTCCCACGGACTCGATGAGGTAGAAGAGCGTCCAGCCGCTGATGACGATATAATAAGAGAGGATGAGGAACGCGACAAACACTCCCGCGATTCCCTCAATGCGCCACCACTTGCCGGGAGCAAGTTTGGCAAACGCCGAGATGGTGTTGGTGTGCGTATGTCTGCCGATGAGGAACTCGCTCATCATCACTGGAATACCGATAAAAGCGATGCAAAGGAGGTAAATGAAAATGAAAGCCGCGCCGCCATTGTTGCCCACTTCAGTCGGAAAACGCCAGACGTTGCCCAGTCCTACCGCTGAGCCTGCAGACGCTAAAACTGCTCCTATCTTGCTGCCAAAGTCGTGTCTTGTCTCCATCAGTGTTTATTTATCTATAAGAAGAGAGGGAAAAGTTCGTTGAGGAAAATGATAAGAATGCCTAAGGGCGCAACCCAGCGAATGAGGAAAAGCAGCGGTTTCATCGTGCGAACCGAGATGCTGCCGTCGTTTGTCAACTGCTGCTCCACAAGTTTCCTGTCGAGATACCAGCCGACAAACAGGGTTATCAGGAGTCCGCCAAGTGGCATCAGGAACTTCGTCACAGTATAGTCGAACAGATCGAAGATGCCGCGACCGAAGACGGTCACTTCCTGCCAAGGTCCGAAGGAGAGCGAGCAGAAGGCGCCAAGCATGAGACAAACGACGGTCACGATGGTTGCGGCTTTGCGACGGCTGTGGCTGAAGTGCTCGGATATGAAGGCTGTGCAAATCTCGTGCATGCTGATGCTGCTCGTCAAGGCTGCCAGCAGGAGCAACACATAAAAGAGAAGAGCGAAGACATAACCCACTATCGGCATCTCGCTGAAAGTGAGCAGGAAGACATTAGGCAAGGTGATGAACACCAAACCAGGACCTGCATCGGGAGCTATGCCTACGCTAAAGACCGTCGGGAAGATGATGAAACCGCTCAGCACGGCTACCATGGTATCGATGATGCAGACGTTCATGGCGGATTTCACCAGCCTTGTCTCCTTGCTGAAATACGAAGCGTAAGTCACCAAACAACCCAGGCCGACGCTCAGAGAAAAGAATGCTTGCCCCATTGCACCAAGCACGACGTCGGGCGTCACCTCGCTCAGGTCGGGCTGAAGCAGGAATCGGATACCCTCGGCAGCGCCTGGCATTGTCAGCGAGAAAGCCACCAAGAGCACGATAATCGCGAGAAGCATCGGCATCATCAGTTTCGAGTAACGCTCGATGCCATGTTGTATGCCGCGAGCCACGACGAGATGCGTGAGCAAAAGGAACAGCGCAAGATAGATGATGGGCTGCCATGGATCGGACACAAAGGCGTTGAAGACAGCTCCGAAGTCAGTCGTCTGTTGTCCGTTGTCTGTTGTCGGTAGTCCTTGTAGCTGCCCGAGGGCGGATTGGATGGTGTAGTGAAGCGTCCATCCGGCTACCACAGAATAGAAGGAAAGCACGAGGAATCCGCCTAGCACACCCATGATGCCGGCTGCTATCCAAGGCTTCTTCGGTGCAAGCTTCTGGAAGGCTCCGATAGCATTGCTGCGTGAGGAGCGTCCGATGACGAACTCGCTAATCATGACCGGCATGGCAAGCAGGAAGATGAAGCACAGATAGATGAGGATAAAGGCTGCACCTCCGCCCTTCCCCACCTCAGTTGGGAAGCGCCAGATGTTGCCCAAGCCGACGGCCGAGCCTGCCGAAGCCAGGATGACTCCCAGTTGGCTTCCGAAGCTTCCTCTTGCTGTATCACCTGAGTTCATGTAGCGAAGTTTTTATCGAAATTCGTTGCAAAGATACACAAAAAAGCCGTATCTTTGCAGCGAAATGTATAAAAAGAGTCCTAATATGCTACACAAATACCTACGACGCTACCCTATCGCACTTCTTGTAGGCGTCGCCATCGTGCTTCTCTCCCTTTTGCCCATACCGGAAATGAAGCGGATGGAAGGCATCCCGCTGATTGACAAATGGACACACATGGTGATGTATGGTGCGCTGACACTTGTCATCTGGTTCGAATACCGACGTTCTCACCGCCAATGGAGCGCTTGGAAGCTCCTGTTTTTTGCTTTCCTTGCACCCATCGCATTTGGCGGCATTCTGGAACTTGCACAAGCCTACCTGACCACTTGCCGTAGTGGCGAATGGCTCGACTTTGCCGCCAACTCGATTGGCGTCTGCCTTGGATGCGTTGGCGGTCTTTTGATGAGACTTCCTGGGAAGCGTTAAAGCTGACGGACAGGGAAGTTGAAGTAGGTGTCGGGGAACGGTTCGTTGGCCAGACAGAAGTGCCACCACTCTGTGGGGAACGGCTTGAATCCATGGCGCATCATCGCTTCGCGAAGAATCATGCGGTTGCAGAATTGCTCGGCTGAGATGCTTCTGCCGACGGGGCTCTTGCTGTTGTCGCCCGTAAACTCCTGCGTCTCAGGATTGCCACAAAAGTCGGGATGGCTCTCAGGGCCAAACCAATCGAACGTTCCGCCCATATCCAGCTCCTTCTCAGTCTGCATGTCGAAGAGCGTGAGGTCAACTGTTGAGCCTCTCGTATGACCGCTCTTGGCACAAATGTACTCTTGATCGAAGAGGACGCTCTTGTCGAGGTCGGGATAGAAGAACTGCCGCATGAGTGTGTCAGGCACGTCTTCTGCCCAACGCATGAAGTGATCGACAGCCTTTTGAGGACGATAAGCATCGTAAATCTTCAGGCGATAACCGAGTTTTTTGACGTCGTCGCTGACTGCCTTGAGACTGTCGGCTGCCTCTCTTGTCAACAGGGCTGTGGGCTCGAGATAGCCGTCAATACGCGCTCCGACGAAGTTGTAGGTGCTGAAGTACCTGATTTCCAGGATGGCGTCGGGCACTGCGTCGGTTAGCGTCACGAATTGGCTGGAGTCATATGTCAGGTCGGCCGACTTCTTCCGACCGCAGCCTTTGTAGATTGTACCGATTATGATAAAGCCGCATACCAGGAGTATTGCGACCAGCATCCATAGTTTAGATTGCTTCATGGTTTGATGATTTTCCTTATTCGAAATGGGTAGGTTCAAAACACAGCGTGGCTAGTTGGCAAATTAGACGTGCCTAGTTGGCCAACTAGACGTGCCTAGTTGACGAACTAGCCACGCCTAGTTTTTTCATGCACCCAGGTTGTGTTGTTCACTTGACTAGAATCTTTTTCCTTTGGAAGATGTAGAGCCCGCTGTCGAGCTGATGCACTTGCTCGGACGTAGCGTCCTTCATGATTAGTTTTCCTTCGAGCGTATAGACATCAGACAGGCCGTTGTGCTTCCCTTCCTCAGCGACCTTGCCGATAGAGGTCGGGTCGTTGACGGGGAACATCAGCATCAAGGCAGGCATTCCGCTTGCTCCATAGCTCTCCACAACATCGTCGGCAGAGGTCGTCTGGGCAAAATTGCCTTTCTGGATGCCACGCGTCGGGTCCATGTTCTCGTAAGCCTTCTGAATATTTTTCTGTACGTGGTCGAGATATATCTTTCTTGCCGCCTCGCTCAAACCGCAGTCATAGACGAGCATCTTTATGTACTGCGCATAAATGGCAGCATATATGCCTTGCTCATAACCCGTTTCGTACTTGAGAATGCCGCTGTTGCACATCTTGCTTCTCACATAGTTGGCAGCACGCCTCGCCTTCGTCAGATAGCTCATCTCATCTGTCAGTTGATAGAGCAGACAACTGGCTCCGATGTAAGTTGCCTGGTTGTAGAGGTGGTCGCTGAACCCGGGATTGCCGCCATGAATGCCGTCTGCCACACGTCCATCGCTGACGAGTGTAGCATCTGCCCAAGCATAGACCTCCTTTGCCTTCTCGAGATACCACTCCTTGGTCTGCTTCGTGGGATGTGTCGAAGTAGGTGGCGTACGGCCTTCAGGCACGAGCCGATGGAGCAGACAGGCTGCAATGACCGTCGGGAAGTTGATGCAGGCCGAGCGGAAATCGCCATTCTGGTGAGGATTAGGTTTTTTTATGGGTTGCCACTCCCAGAACATGCCGCCGCCATACTTGCCAGGAAAGCGGGCGGGGTCGGCATACGAGCCATCATCACCCACTACGGTCGAGCCATACCACACGCGGCAGAAACTCTTCTCTGAATTCGTCAGATACTCTGCCTTGCCGAAAGTCTCATAAGCACGCGCCAAAGCACACGTCCACCACATAATGTCGTCGTAGACAAACCAGCCGTTGTTCGTGTTGCAATCATCAAAGTTGAAACCCACATAGTGATTCTTCTCACCACTATAGATGTTGTTGTGGAGAGACTTATACTTCCTCATGCGAGTATTATCGCCATCTGCCTTTGCACGGTTGTAGGCATTGATGACCATATCATACATGATGGCTTGGCACCAGATAGCGGCAGCACAACCGCTGACATCGTTATCGCGATAGCCATTACCACGGTGGTCGGCTTTGGTCTGCTTGGTGTCCGCTTTGTATATGTTACGCGTCCTGTCGAGGAATGCCTCGTTGAAGTCGTCGTAGGCTTTCCATTGTGCCTCGTTGTCGTAGGTGATTTCAACTTGCGCATAGGCATAGCCGTACCATGCCGTCAAGCTAAGGATGAGAATTAAAAGCCTCTTCATAGTTTGGGCGGTTAGGAGGTTATTTACTTCTTACGCTTTGCCTTCGCCGCAGGCTTGTACTCCTTGCTGAAGGAGTAAGGAGCAGCATCAGCCGTTGTGCCGCGCCGCTGGTTGGGCTGTGCCTGCATGGTGTAGTCCATCTTCATGCCGGCCACGAGATCGGTATGCTTCACATAGTTCTTGTCATACGCCGCACCGTTGACATTAAGAGCACCAACATAGCGGTTCTCGTCGCTCTGCTGCGGAGCTGTGATGACCACATCCTTGCCGTTCTCCAGATGAAGCGTCATCTTCTTGAAGTAAGGCGCACCAAGCACATACTCGCCGCTACCCGGGCAGACAGGATAGAAGCCCATCGCCGTGAAGATGTACCATGCGGAGGTCTGTCCGTTGTCTTCATCGCCACAATAGCCGTCGGCATGAGCGTTGTACATGCGGTTCATCGTCTCGCGAAGCCAGTATTGCGACTTCCAAGGCTGTCCGCTGTATGCATACATATATATCATATGTTGGATGGGTTGATTGCCGTGGGCGTAATTTCCCATGTTCATAATCTGCATCTCACGTATCTCGTGGATGACGCCGCCATAGTAGCTGTCATCGAAGATGGGAGGCAGGATGAACACACTGTCCAGCATCTGATTGAAGACGTCGTTGCCTCCCATGAGGTCGATAAGACCCTGGGGATCGTGGAAGACACTCCATGAATAGTGCCAGCTGTTGCCCTCGGTGAAGGCATCACCCCACTTGAAGGGATTGAAGTTCGGTGCCCATTCGCCATTGGCAAGCTTGCCGCGCATCAGGTTATGGCTCTTGTCGAAGAGGTTCTTGTAGTTAAAGGCGTGCTCTGCATAAACCTTGATTTCCTTCTCTGGCTTGCCAAGTGCCTGACCGAGCTTGTATATGCTCCAGTCGTCGAAAGCATATTCCAAGGTGCGAGCCGCGCTCTCGTTGATGCTGTCATAGGGAACGTAACCCAACTTATTGTAGGTCTGCCACTGTTTACGGCCGCTGGTAGTGCGCGGCAAGTCAGCGTTGGCGCCATGCTTGACTGCTTCCCAAAGCGTCTCAATGTCGTATCCACGGATACCTTTAAGGTAGGCATCGGCCACAACAGAAGCGGAGTTGTTGCCCACCATGCAAGCTCTGTGACCAGGCGCGCTCCATTCAGGCAGGAATCCACTCTCCTTGTAAGCGTTCGCCCAGCCTTCCTGCATCTTCCGGCTCATGCTTGGATACATCAGGTTAACCAAAGGAAAGAGGGCACGGAAGGTGTCCCAGAAGCCTGTGTCGGCGAAGAGATAACCCGGCAGCACCTGCCCGTTGTATGGGCTATAGTGTACAACCTCTCCCTTCGCATTGATTTCGAAGAAACTGCGAGGGAAGAGTGTACTACGATAGAGACAGCTGTAGAAGGTTCGCAACCTATCGATGTCGCTGTTGTCTTCAACGTCGATGACACTCAGCACCTTGTTCCATTCCTGACGGCCAGCCTCTGCAATCTCCTCGAGAGTCTTGTTTCCCAACTCCTTCAGGTTCTGCTCGGCCTGCTCGATGCTGATGAATGAGCTGGCAACACGCACGTTGACTTGCTCGCCACGCTTGGTCTGGAAGCCTACTGCAGCTGCAGCGTGCTTGCTCTGCATCTCGAGGTTGTTGCTCTCCTTGCCTTCGTCGGCAGTCGATGTATAAATGAAAGGACGATCGAACTGCAGCACGAAGTAGTTCTTGAAGTCGCGTGGAACACCTCCACTATTGCGAGTTGTATAGCCAACGACCTTGTTCTCGCCGGGAATCACTTTGACGTACGAACCACGATCAAACGCGTCGACGATGACGAAACTCTTGCCTTCACCCATCGTAAAGCGGAAGATAGCTGCGCGACTAGTCGGGGCTATCTCGGTGGTGATGTCATAGTCTGCGAGGTACACCTTGTAGTAATGTGGCTTGCTGACCTCTGCCTTGTGGCTGAACCAACTGGCTCGCTTGTCCTGGTCATAGATAGGAGCATCACCGCACTCGGGCATGATGTTGAACATCGCGTAGTCGTTCATCCAAGGACTTGGCTGGTGTGTCTGCTTGAAGCCGCGTATCTTTTCGGCATCGTAGGTGTAGCACCATCCGTCGCCCATCTTGCCTGTCTGGGGCGTCCAAAAGTTCATGCCCCAAGGCACAGCGATGGCAGGATAGGTGTTACCTGTGGAGAGGCTGTGCGTGGAGTGTGAGCCGACGAGCGGATTGACGTACTGCACAGGATTGTCTATCGCGTTTGCACCTATGCAGAACAGCGTTACAATAGTTGTTAGAAAAAGCCTCTTCATATTATAGTTCCTTAATCTTTACGTTCTTGAACCACACTTCGTTGCCATGGTCCTGCAGCAGGATGCGGCCGTCGCGATTGCCAAAGTTGGGCCAATTCTTGTACTTGCTGTATGCCACGAGTGCGTTCCACTCCTGGGTATTGCGCTCGTACTCGAGCATCTTCACGCCATTGAGTCAATGCTCGACATGATTGCCCTGCACGATGACTGTGGCTGTGTTCCATGTGGTAATGTCGAAAGGCTTCTGCTCGGGAGCAGGGATGAGGTCGTAGAGAGAGGCGAGCTTACGGTTGCCCTTCTCGCCGAGCTTTGCGTCGGGGTGGCGAAGGTCGTCGAGAATCTGGAACTCGCAGCCGATGGCGCTGCCTTCGCCTTGATTCATGTCGGGGTCAACGAAATACTTGATGCCGCTGTTGGCGCCTTCGGTAATCTTGAAGTCGACCTTCAAGATGAAGTTGTGATAGGTCTTATCCGTAACGATGTCGCCGCCGTTGCCGCTCTCGGCACCATTGGCAGCCTCAACTTTGAGGACACCATCCTCGATGCGCCAGCCTTTTGTGGGAAAAGTCTGAAGCTTTGCGCCACGCCATCCGTTCGTTGTCTTGCCGTCCCAAAGGAGTTTCCAACCTTCTCTTTGCTCTTGCTCTGTGAGTACATTGTCCGTTGTAGGAACGGGAGTTGGCTGAGCGACTACTTTCTTTACTTTTGCTGATGCGGGCAGTATGGCCAGCATTGCCATTGCGAATATAATCTTTTTCATTGTTGCAATTGTTTATTTGTTATCCTTAATGTTTTTAATCAATCTTGTAGAACTCTTCCCATCCGCGGCGAGGAGGCATGCCGCTGAGCATTGCGTTAGCAAACTCGTTGTTGGTGAACTTCTTTGTACGCGGGTCGAAGAAGAGCTGGGTATTCAGTCTTTGAGCAATCACGCCGAGGCAGAAGACCTGACACAGCACGCCTGCAATCTGGAACGGAGAACGTGTCTTCTCTTCTCCCTTGCAGGCACGCAGGAAGTTGACGTAGTGGTTGCTCGGGCTCTTGGGCACCTGTGGCAACTTGTCCTTCATGGCTGCTGCCTTTTCCTTCGGAATAATCTCGAGGGTGCTGCCGTGACTTGCTCCCTTGAAGGTCAGGTCGCGACCATAGATGATCTTGCCCGGATTGATCTTCTGTTGCGTGTATTCGCCCTGACCACTTGCGGGGATACCATCGGCCAGTTTGCTCTCGCCGTATCCTTCGGGCAATGGTGGGAGGTTATCAGTGCCGTCGTACCAGATGACATCGCAAGGAGGCATGCCTTCGCGAGCGCCGAAGCGGAACTCGATGGTGCTGCTGAAGGGATAGAAGAACTCGTTGTGGTTCTTGGCATACTTCATGTTTATCTCATAGGGCAGGCCGAGGTTGAGGAACTCATGAACCGTGTCGAGCAGGTGTGCACCCCAGTCTCCAAGAGCTCCCATGCCGAAGTCATACCAGCTGCGCCAGTCGCCTTGATGATAGAGGTTGCTGAAGTTGTGATAGCGGATACCGCCGTGCCATGTGTCGTAATCCATGCCTGCGGGAATGGGATCGCCTTCTGGCATCTTGGTCATGTTCCAGTCGTACTTGTGCCAGCGACGGTCGTTGTTCATGTGAGCGACGACTTTGGTCACGTCCTTGATGATGCCGGCTTCCTGCCAAGCCTTGAACTGGAAGTAGTTGGCTTCTGAGTGTCCCTGGTTACCAACCTGGGTAGCGAGTTCGGGATGACGGTTTGCCATCTCGATGAGGATTTCGCCTTCCTGGAAAGTACGGATGAGTGGTTTCTCGCAATAGACGTGCTTGCCGTGCTTCATGGCTGCCATGCAGACGAAGAAGTGCGTGTGGTCGGGCACGCTGACTGCAACTGCGTCGAACTTGTCGCTGTACTCATCGAAGAGTTTACGGAAGTCTGTAAAGCGCTTTGCATCAGGATACATGTTCAGAGCCTTTTGGCACTGCTTGCCTTGCAGGTCGACATCGCAGAGCGCCACTACTTCCACCATGTTCGTCTTGGCGAATTCGTCGATGTTCTGCTGACCGCGATTACCGATTCCAATGTAGGCAATCTTCACTTTCTCACTCTTGAGCGCAGGAGCAGGCTGCGTTTTCTTCTTGGCTGCTAGGAGTTCACCTGGAGCCAATGCCATACCTGCTGTTGCCAATCCCATACCTTTTAAAAAATTCCTTCTTGTTGACATAATAAATACTTTTATGAGTTGTTTTAATACGTATTTGCGCACAAAGTTAGCAAAAATAATCACAACATCAAAGGTTTTGCAGTTAAAAAATGTGCAATCCGGCTTGTTTTTTGTTTTTCCATGCCAGCAAGCACAAAAAAACTAGGCGTGGCTAGTTGACAAACTAGGCACGTCTAATTGCCAAACTAGGCGTGGCTAATTGGCGAACTAGGCGTGGCTAATTGGCGAACTAGGCGTGGCTAGTTTTGGGATCAGGCACGGAGCCATAATAAAAAAGGGAGGCATCAACCGAAGTTGACACCTCCCCAACCCTAAAACATATGCTATGAAGAGCATCTACCAGTCAATGGTCCAGTTGCCGTCGCCGGCAGTCTGTTCCCTGACATATTGTTCATTGCCGGAGTCATCCGACACTTCGATACTTGTTACTGTCAACAGGCCGTCAATCATCTCAGCCTCGTCCACCATTAAGATGGGTGCGATATACGTCTTCTTCACCTTACCTGAGTACCTTTTTGCCGTTAATGATGTTGAAACCCTTTTGAGCCTTCAAAAGGCGTTGACCTGAGATATTATAGATAAGTTCACCAGAATCCTTAAGGTCCTTAAGGTCTTTAAGGCCGGTTCCATTATCGTCGAAGATGACATCGAAAGCCTTGACGCCTGAGCCTGCATCTGCCTCAGCATAACAGCGGAAGCCTTTCAAAGTCTCGCCACTGTACTGCTTGAAGACAGGACCACTCTGCAAGGTATAGACGGCAGCTGCAATGCTGCTCGTTGCTACGGTTGCCACGTTGCCCGAGAGGTCGCTTTCATAGTCGGCCTCATTACTCTCGATGGCGAAGTCGTAGGTGCCAGCCTCTGCCTCTACGAGCACACCTGCACCTGCCTTGACGGCTTCCACCTCATCGAAATGGATGCTATTGTATGCCTCATTCTTCGTGGCTGCATAGACCTTCACACCTTCAGAAGCAGTCAAGCCGACAGGGCTATAAAGCGTCGCTAACCCGAGTTCGCCAACGCTGACGGGCAGAGAGGGAACCTCCTCGACTATCCAGGCATAGCCCTCATCGTTGTTATAACCACTGCCACGATCAATTGTGCCGTTGCTGTCTCTGTGGTAGCAATAGCGATTATTCGTTTGAATGGTGTACTTGCCTTCGTAGTAAGTATTGGGTTCAATCGCGGCTTTGTAGCTTACGCCTACAGATGCATAACCCCTCGCATTGCAGTCAAGGTAAAGACCTTGGCAATATGATACGAGTCCGTCACTACCATAATACCAGATAGAGGAAGCCTCATCTGTCTCTGCCACCTTGACTACGCCATTAACGTCTGCCAGACAAGCGTCGGACCTCGTGCTCTTAAAGCGGTAGAAGTGCCCGGGACGTGGAGTCTTCACGCCTTCTGCCTCTGCCTGTTCCTTATTGAAGAAGTACTGACTATTCGTAATGTCCTTGATGTCGTGCCCCGTCTGATAGACGATGCAATAACCCGTCGGACTCTTTGTCTCGTTCTTTGCACTCTCCTCGAAGAGAATGTCGAAGGTTCCGTCGCCATTGCCCAAGAGAGAAGAATAAGCGCTCCAGTTGTGCGTCACATTCATGCCTTGTGTCCAGCTGGCACCGCCTATTGTAGAGAAGTCTGTAACGCTGAATCCTTCTGCCTTAGGCAAAGCAATGAAGTAATACTGGATGTCGCGACGCTGACTGCTGTACATCGGGGCTGTCTCAACAATGACAGTACTCTTTTCTCCGTAAGCATCGTACGCCTCAACAACTTCTACATCGCCGTTGCAACTGGTGGCAACCGCATTGTTCCACTGGCCTTGAGTGTCCCACTGACCTGCCGCAGTATTGAAGTCAGTGTAGTTGAAGACATTCACCCAGCGGCTGCTGCCGCCTCTGCCTACAAGCAGGAGGTCGCCATCGGGCAGTTCAACTAAGTGAGCCTCATCGCCGTTGTTAGCGATTCCGCCGCCAAGAACGACCCACGTCTCACCAAAGTCATCGGAATACATCACGACATCTTTGTCAGGTACATCAACTGCGCAATAGAGACGATTGTATTGTGCACCCTCGGCCTTGCGGACTGATTGGGTAATCTTACCACTGGTGAAGAAGGCACGCACAATGCCTGAGCTGCCGTCAGCTGCACGAAGGCCAGCATCCACAAAAGCCTGCATGATATCGGGCATAATGTATTCGTAGCTGCCCCAAGTAACTCCGCCGTCAGCAGAACGCCATCTAACGCAACCTTGCTGCTTTTGAGAAGTGTCGGGATTATAGGTAGAACCTGTCCAAAGACTGTTACCGCCACAGCAAATCATCAGGACATCATTGCCGGAGTTGCCTGGTGTATTGTCTGCCACGACAGCAGCATCACCGAAACTCCACTCAATGACATTCGAGGTATTCACGCCCCAATTGCCTTGTGCCACACGAAGAGCAGGGCTCCACGTCTCGCCATTGTCGTCACTATAACGGCGTTCAATACTCGTCGCACCACCGCCTACGTCAGTATTACCCGGGCGATAATCGGCAAAAGCTATCAGTCGGCCGCCTTGTGTACGCACTATAGCAGGGATACGATAAGCGTCTGTCATCGAATCATTATAGTCGTACCAGAGGTTCAGACCGTTGCCTGTTGACGCAGTATAGTTTGCTACAAGCGTTGCACCAGAGGCCACATCGGCAAGTTCGCCTATTTCAATGCTTGTCCCAAAGTCAACGTCGCCAATGGTGAAGCCTGTGAACTCGTAGCCTCTATAACTGGTAGCCGTTGCTGTAAACGTTGCGTCGAGGTATTGCAGGTCTGTTTCCTCGCTGTCCGAACTGAGGAACTTGGTGAGAGTTTTGTCGCGTAATGTCATCGTTATCTTGCCTGCACGAGTGTTCTCAGCTTCTGTAGTACCAGTTATATTGACGGAGAAGTTGAGGGATTTGGTGCTGTGCAGGACCTCGATAGCTGCGAGGATGTCAGTAGCATCGAAGTCTGCGACCGCGATGATAGCGCAGGAGTTGCCCTGGTCAGTCGTTGTCCAGCTGTCGAAGCCGCCTCCTGTGGCGAAGCCTGACGTTGCATTCATCGTCTTCCCATTGCCTTGGAACTTGAACAAGCCAGGTGCCACGTTGGTCATAGTAATGGCTACAGGGAAGGTTCCTAAAGCGGCACCATCACATGACACGAACTTCTCATCGGCAATGCTCCAGAGGTAGTAGGTGTCTTCATATGAGATGATGGCAAAGTTATTCACACTGAAATTGCTGTTCTTGACTGTGTTGGCCAAGCTCCCATCTACTGTTGTATAATAACCACGCTCGCATTGTATGGTGTAAGCCTTAGCGTTGCTTAGGTCACCAAGCACTTCCACAAGGCCCGGCTTTGGGTTGACATACACCTTTATGGTAGAGTTAGAGTCTCCGATAGAGCCCTCGGTCGTGAAAGCATCATAAGCTATGGAGCTATATCCATTGATGAGGTTGCTGGGGATATTGATGTCTCCGCCAGCTTCCTGCTTCACTGTTACGCTCTTTAGCAACGTCTCGCCGCTATACAATTCATAGGTGACATCGACAAGAGTTGCGCCTGAATCATCTGCCAGATAGACAACGAAAGAGCTTACACCCAGCCAGTTGGCCACAGTTGCTGCGTTGGCATAGATCCAGAAATAGGTAGAAGACGCAGAGATGTCAGTGACCGTATAGGTAGTCTTGCTGCCAGGCACCAGACTTCCCGTGTATTGCTCGGCCGTGTCGATGTAATAAGGACAATTAGAAGGGCTTACTGAGAAGCACTCTATCGTGTATCCTGTAATCTTATAACCAGACGGCGCAGAGATAGTCACCTTCTCTGGTGTCCTCGCTGCGGTAGGCTTGATGGCCAGGCATCTGGAGCTCAGCCAGTTTGCCTGGTCGAAAGCACCAGCCGTCAGGACTAATCCTTCAAAACCAGAAGCAGCCAGACTCGTCAGCATCGTGTTGTTGTTTGTCCTGCTGCTCAAGGTTCCGCAGGGATTCTGAGTGCCGTCCACAACGTTCACAGTGTACGTTGCCGCCCAAGTTCCTATTGTAGAGAACAGAACTGCGAGGAAAAGGATTAGCTTTTGTCTCATGCGTAATACGTTATTTAGTTAACAAAGATGTCCCTCCGTTAGTTGGGAACTGATACGAAGCATATTATATAAATAATGGTACGCGTATGTGCACATAAGCACGTATTCGTTAACAAAATTAGTCGTTATATGTATTGTCGCCATATGTTTATGCGTTAAAGATTGTTAATTGTTCGCTTTTTGAACATACGGAGGAGAAATAGACGAAGCGTGGGATAAACGAAAACATAACACGTTATGAGAGCAAACATAACACGTTATGTTTCCAAACTAGACGTGCCTAGTTGGCCAACTAGGCGTGGCTAATTTGCAAACTAGGCGTGGCTAGTTGGCCAACTAACCACGCCTAGTTTTATCGCTTGGCTTGATGGGCCTTTTATTTTTGGAAGCGACGGGCTTGCTCTTCAATGAGCGCGCGGTCGTCGAAATAGTTGATCTTCATGGCCTTTCGCACTTCGTCCATCGTCTCGCAGGCAGCGGCACGAGCCACTTCGCAGCCCTTCTTAAGTATCTCATAGACGGCTGGAATGTCTTTCTCGTACTCTGCACGACGCTGACGAATGGGTTCAAGCGTCTCCTGGAGCACTTCCATGAGGAGCTTCTTGCACTTCACGTCGCCCAGACCGCCACGCGTGTAGTGGTCCTTCATCTCCTGAAGAGTGGCATAATCGCCTGTGATGCGAGCCACTTGTTCGTCGGTTGCAAAGGCGTCGAGATAGGTGAAGACGGTATTGCCCTCGAGGTGTCCAGGGTCGCTAACCTGCAGATGCAGGGGATCGGTGTACATTGTCTTGACCTTCTTGTTGATCTCGTCGGCAGGATCGCTCAGGTAGATGCAGTTTCCAAGGCTCTTGCTCATCTTGGCCTTGCCATCGGTGCCTGGCAAACGCAGGCAGGCTGCGTTCTCGGGAAGCAATATGTTGGGCTCCACAAGGGTGTCCCCATAGATATAGTTGAAGCGGCGAACTATCTCGCGACACTGTTCGAGCATGGGCTCCTGGTCTTCTCCAACAGGCACAGTCGTTGCCTTGAACATGGTGATGTCGGCAGCCTGACTGATGGGATAGGTGAAGAAGCCGACGGGAATGCTCTCGCCGCTGAAGCCGCGCATCTGTATCTCGGTCTTGACCGTCGGATTGCGTTGCAGACGGGAGACGCTGACGAGGTCCATGAAGTAGAACGAGAGTTCGCAGAGTTCGGGTATTTGGCTCTGGATGAAGAGGGTGCTCTTTGTGGGGTCGAGACCTGCTGCGAGGTAGTCGAGAGCGACCTCGATGACGTTCTGACGCACTTTCTCTGGGTTCTCGATGTTGTCGGTAAGAGCCTGCGCATCAGCCTCGAAGACAAAGATCTTGTCGTAAAGGCCAGAGTTCTGCAGTTCCACGCGACGGCGAAGAGAACCCACATAGTGCCCGATATGAAGCTTGCCGGTTGGGCGGTCGCCTGTTAAAATGATTTTCTCGTTTGGTTTCATATTGTGATAGGATTCTGTTAGTTGAACATCTTATCTATTTGTTCCTGTTGGAGGATTGTGAGTATTGTCTTTCCGTTGGGTGTGAGGTTGGGGTTGCTGCACTGGAAGAGGTCGCCGATGAGGGTTTCCATCTGCACAGAGCTAAGCACTTCGCCCACCTCGATGGCGTTGCTGCGAGCCAAAACGAGGGCAAGCTGGTGATGCAGAGCATCTGCATGTCCGCCGTCTTGCTGCTTAACAGACTCTACCATTTGCTGCACAACGCCGACAGGATTGGCTTGTCCCGAAGGTGTTCCAACGATGGAGAAACTGCTGCCGCCAAGCGGTGTGATATCAAAGCCAAGCGCCTTGATGTCGTCGAGAATGCCGGTAAGCAGGGCTGCATCGGATGGCGAGAGTTCGAGCAACTCAGGGAAGAGGAGACCTTGTGTAGCAGCTGTGTGCTCCTGCATCTGCTTCATGTAACGCTCGTAGAGGATGCGGATATGGGCACGTCGCTGGTCAACCATCATCAAGCCCGACTGCACAGCCGTCAGAATGTACTGCCCTTTGTACTGGAAGTGTTGGGAGCTCATCTCGAGTCCACTCTGGAAGAGTGTTTCCGGAATGTCCGGAGATTCCGGATTATCTGGATTTCCCAGGGCGCGAGTCGCTTGCTCGTAGAGTTTCTCCCACTGACGCGAAGGTTTGCTTCTCTCGCTGTGGCTGCTGAAGGGATTATAACTAGGATTGACCTGCACTCGAGGCACCTTGACGTCTGCAAGGCCTCGTGCGTCGTAAGTGGGAATATCGGGACGTCCCTCCACATCGAAGTCGATGGTAGGCACCGCGTTGAACTTGCCCAAGGCATCGCGCACAGCTGCCACGATGATGCTCCATATCTCCTGCTCGTTCTCGAACTTTATTTCCGTCTTCGTAGGATGGATGTTGACATCGATGTTGGCAGGATCGACCTGGAAAAAGATGAAATAAGGCACCTGGTCACCCTCGGGAATGAGGTGGCTGAAGGCTTCCATCACGGCATAGTGGAAACGTGGGTGACGCATGAAACGCCCGTTGACAAAGAGGAATTGCGAGGAGTTCTTCTTACGCGCAGCCTCAGGCTTGCCCACAAAACCGCTAATCTTCACCAACGACGTTTCTACTTGCAGAGGCAGCAATTGTTCGCCGAGCTTCTTGCCGAAGATGCCCGTGATGCGCTGCAGGGAACCGCCTGCAGGCAACTGCATCAGCCTGTTTCCATTACTTGAAAGCGTAAATTCAACAGACGGGTTCACCAAAGCAATGCGCTCGAAATCCTGAATGATGTTGTTCAGTTCCGTCTGGTTCGACTTCAGGAACTTCCTGCGTGCAGGCACATTGAAGAAGAGGTTGCTAACCTCGAAGTTGGCGCCGACAGGGCAAGAGCAGACCTCCTGCGAAAC
>JAFYYO010000053.1 GCA_017557475.1 Bacteroidaceae bacterium | reverse complement strand
GGTACACTTTTTTTTCGACATATCGAAACTCGAAAAAAAAAAAGTGCACAAAAGGAAGCATCTGCCAACTAGCCACGTCGAGTTTGTCATCATAACACGTTATGTTTGCCATCATAACACGTTATGTTTGTCATCATAACACGTTATGTTTACGAGAAAGGCACGCTCTCCAGAAAATGAAGGCGTGCCTTTGTGTTTATAAGTCGCAGAATGGCAGTCAGTTACTGACCGCTTTCCTCGAGCATCTTGAACAGTTTATCGAGGCGTGGAGCCATGATGATTTCCGTGCGACGGTTGCGAGCCCTGCCTTCAGAGGTCGTGTTGACATCGACAGGCTTGAACTCGCCGCGACCGCAAGGCTGTATCTGCAAGGGATTCACATTGTAGGTCTCAGTCAGGATGCGCACCACACTTGTGGCTCGAATCACGCTGAGGTCCCAGTTGTCCTGGAAGACGGCGGTTTTGATGGGCACGTTATCCGTGTGTCCCTCAATGTAAACGTCGATGTCGGTCTGTTTGTTGAGCACCTGCGCGAGCTTTCCAAGCGCTTCCCTACCCTGCTGATTCACAATGGCTTTGCCCGATTCGAAGAGCAATTTGTCGCTCATCGCTACATAGACCTTGCCGTCTTCCTCGCGAACAGTCAGTTCGTCGCTGCTGAAGCCGAGCAGTGCATCTTTCACGCTGTTCAGCAAATCCTTCACCTTCTTCTTCTGCTGATCGATCATCTTCTGCAGTTCAGCAATCGTCTTTTCGCGGTCTTGCAGTTCGCTGATCTTCTTTGCGAGGTTAGCGTTGAGTTTTTGGTTCTCGTCCTGACCCGTCGCAAGCAACTGCTGATAATTGCGGATGCTGTTCTTCAGGAGAGCCGTGTCTGCCTCGAGAGAGTTCTTCAGTTCGTCGAGAATCGCATAGTCGGTGCGAGTCATGCTGAGCAAGTCGGCCAAACTGTCGCGGCTGTAAAGCGCAGCCAATCTGCCGGCTTCGGCAATCTCGTACTTCTTCTTGCTCACTACACACGATGAAAGCAACATCGCGGCTACTGTTAACATCAAAAGCGTTCCTTTTTTCATCTTTCTTTTTATTTTGAGTTGTTTTCTTGTTTGCCGTTTTATGGTTTAAATCTCTTTGTGTCAAAAGTTTAGACAAAAAATGGCCCTCTGAGAATCGTTTCTTTTCGTTCGCCAAGCCCCGAGACTTCAAATTTTCGATTCTAGCGAGGTCAAAATGTTCCAATCATTCGCACCTTCTCTCCTTTTGACTGGTTCTTAGAAAAATTTCACCTCTTCGCCAACGACCTCGCTCAACAGCAGGTTTGCCAATCTGCTTGTGCCAAGTCGCAGCCATTGGTTGGTGAGCCACTTCTCGCCGAGCACCTCTTTGACGATTGTGTAATAGATGAGGGCATCGTGAACCGTGTTGAGACCGCCGGCAGGCTTGAATCCGATCTGGATTCCGGTCTTGTCATAGTACTCCTTTATCGCTTGACACATGACGTAAGCGGCTTCCGGAGTGGCTGCCGGCTTCTCCTTGCCTGTGCTTGTCTTAATGTAGTCTGCACCTGCGTACATCGCCAAAAGACTCGCCTTCTTGATGTCCGAAGAGCTTGGTAGCAGGCCTGTCTCGAGTATGACCTTCATCTTCTTGTCTCCGCAGATAGCCTTCAGCTCGCTGATCTCATCGCAAAGTGTCTCATAATCACCGCTCAAGTACTTGCCCACACTCATGACAATGTCAATCTCCGTCGCACCGTCTTTGAGGGCGAGAGCAGTCTCGACAGTCTTTATTTCGATGAGTGCCTGCGATGATGGGAAGCTTCCACTGACGCAGGCTACTTCAACGCCTTCTACCTCAAGGCTTTGACTCACAATCTTCGCAAAGCATGGATAGACGCAGATGGTGGCGATGTGAGGCAGCTCAGGGTAAGCATCTTCGAACTTATTTACTTTTTCGGTGAATGCCAAGACACTCTCTTCGCTGTCAGTCGTCTTGAGTGTCGTGAGTTCGACGCTGCCCATCAGGAACTTCTTGACTGCCAGTGTGTCGTTCTCAGGCACTTTCTTCTCGATGATTTCGGCAACTTTTGCAGCTACCTCGCTGTCTTTCAGTGCAGTATTGTACTGCGCTAGCATTTGATCATACTTGCTTTTTTCGATTGTTTCCATGTTATTTGAGTTTTATCTTGTTCTAGTTTTTAGACCGTTTTACCGTTCTTGAAGTTTAATATTGTTCTTATGTCTGTCCTTGTCTCGAAGGGTTTTCTTCTCGATGCTGGCTTCCAAAGCAGCCGTCAAATCGACTCCAGTCTGGTTCGCAAGGCAGATAAGCACCCAAAGCACATCAGCCATCTCCTCGCTAACATCTTGACTCTCACCATCTTTGAACGACTGTTCGCCGTACTTGCGAGCAATTACGCGAGCCAACTCCCCTACTTCTTCTGTCAGGACTGCCATGTTTGTCAGCTCGTTGAAATAGCGTACACCATAGGTTTTAATCCATTGATCTACACGACTTTGCGCTTCTTGTATCGTCATATTTCCTTAGTATAAAGAGATAAAATTATTTGTATTTGCACTCGGAGCAGGGCATCCTATTTTTATTTGACCAAAGAAGAGGATATAACCAATTACAAATAGTATAAAACAATACGCAATTGCGGCAAGGATTCCTTTAGTCTCTTTCTTTTTGGCAAAAAGGATAACTTTTGGAAGTGTTAAGATGAATCCTGACCAAAAGAGTATGTTTTGAATAGCAAATCCTAGTAATTCGTACTCGCCAAATATGTAGAATAGCCCTATTAATATCATTACAAATCCTATTGTACATAGTATGTTTACATATTTATCCATTTATTCTTTATTTTTTGTGTCCATACAAATCGTCACAGGACCATCGTTGATGAGTTCCACTTGCATTTCTGCTCCGAAAACTCCTTTACCAACTTGTTTCCCAAGGCCTTCGCTAAGTAAGTCAACAAAGCCTTCATAAAGAGGTATTGCATGCTCGTGTCCAGCAGCCCTTATCCAGCTAGGACGGTTCCCTTTCTTGTAGCTTGCCATCAATGTGAATTGGCTCACCACAATAATGTCCCCGTTTACATCCATGATGCTTCTGTTCATCACGCCTTCTTCATCATCGAATATCCTCAGTCCCAGCACTTTACGGCAAAGCCATTGAGCATCTTCTTCTGTATCAGAAGCCTCTATTCCGAGCAATATCAACAGCCCTTTTCCAATGCTCGAAACTGTTGATCCGCCAACACTAACGCTTGCTTTCTGTACTCTTTGAATGACGACTCTCATCTTTCTCCCTTTTTCTTGTCCTCTTTATACATATATAATATGTTCTGCAAAGCTACGATTTTTCCTTCTCTTCTGCAAGTCTTTCCTTCAAAATCTTCGCCTTTGCTGCTCCTATAACAGCCGCCAAATCTTCCTCTGATGCTTCGCGAATGCGCTTTACACTATGCCATTTTCGCAGCAACAAAGCCTTTGTCTTCTCCCCTACCCCAGGAATGTTGTCCAGGACGCTTGCTATTTGATGCTTGCTGCGTTTGTCACGATGGAACGTGATAGCATATCTATGCACTTCATCCTGTATCTGTGTGAGCAAACGGAACAGCAAGGAGTCCGTTTTCATCGCGATTGTTTGCGGTGGAAAGCCGTAAAGTAGTTCGTTTGTCCTGTGTCTGTCGTCCTTTGCAAGACCGGCAATCGGTATGTTTAGCTGCAGTTCATCCTCCACAACCTCTCTTACGACCTCCATCTGTCCCTTGCCACCATCGGTGATAATCAAGTCTGGAAGAGGCGTTCCTTCCTGTATCATGCGGCTGTAACGCCGCTTCACGACCTCTTGCATGCTGGCATAATCGTCAGGTCCACTAACGGTTTTTATATTGTATTTGCGGTAATTTTGCTTCGAAGGCTTGCATTTCTTGAAGACCACACAACCTGCAACAGCATCTGTTCCGCTGATGTTCGAGTTGTCGAAGCATTCTATCTGCATCGGTAGGGTAGGGAGCTGGAGTGCTTCCTGCAGTTCCTTCATCAACCTTACCTGCTTTTGCTTAGGATTTAACTTGTCGCTTTGGCTGATTCTATCCTTTTTGTATTGGAGGACATTAAGCTTTGAAAGCTCCAGCAACTTCTTTTTATCTCCCTTCTGAGGCACAGTGATGGTAAGTTCAGACCCTAAGTGTTCCACGGGGAACGGCACGATAATTTCCTTACTTTCACTGTGATAACGTTGTCGCATTTCGATGATTCCAGCAGCAAGCAACTCTTCGTCTGACTCGTTAAGACGTTTTGCGTACTCGAACGTGAAAGCCTGTGTGATGCAACCATTTGTGACGTGAAGGTAGTTTATGTATGCCACCTTTTCGTTGTTTTCGAGGTTGAAGACGTCGACATTATGGATGTTATTGCTCACGACCTCGCTTTTGCTGCGATAGTTCTCGAGGAGTAGGTACTTCCGCTTTATTGCTTCAGCCTCCTCGAACTGCAGTTTGGCTGCGTATTCCTGCATTTTTGAGAGCATTTGCCGCTCGATTTGTGCGGTGTTTCCCTTTAGTATTTCGCGTGCTTCAGCGATGTCTTCCATGTATTCATCGCGGTTTTGACGGCGAGTACAGGGTGCTTTGCAGTTTTTTATATGATATTCCAGGCACTCTTTATGCTTGCCTTTCTCGATGGAATCGGCTGTTATGTGTTCTCTGCAACGCCTTAAGGGATAGAGCTTTCCAATGAGTTCCAGCAGCATATACATCGTTGGAACATGGCTGTAAGGACCGAAATATGTGCCCAGTCGCTTGTCTATTTTGCGTGTCTGGAATATTCTGGGTAGGTATTCGTTAGTGATAACGATGCTTGGATACGTTTTTCCGTCCTTCAGAAGGATGTTGTAGCGAGGCGACCATTGCTTGATGAGGTTGTTCTCAAGCAAGAGTGCATCCTCCTCTGTCTTAACCACTATGTATTTGATATCGTGTATCTTAGATACGAGAATTGCGGTCTTTCGGCTGTCGTGTTCTTTCGAGAAATAGGAGTAAACTCGCCTCTTCAGGTTCTTTGCCTTGCCTACATAAATGATGGTACCAGTCTCGTCGAGATACTGATAACATCCAGGGCATTCGGGCAAGTTGCTTACAATGCCCATCAGATAGGCTCTGAGTTTTTCTTTTTCTCCTTTTTCCATTCTTTTAATAGTGGTTAGTCCCGAAACTAACCGTGCCTAGTTCTAGGATGCTTTAGCACCAAGGCGCACCCCTATGGTGCGGAAGAGCAAACTAGACGTGGCTAATTCGTAAACTAGACGTGCCTAGTTGAGCAACTAGCCCTGACTAGTTTTACGACTTAGATCTTCAGGAGCGTCGTTACCTCTGCGTCTTTGTTGAAGACAGACCTGCCGTTCAGTCCTTCGATGGTCAGCTCGATAATGAAGTTGATGTATATCTTCTTGGGATTGAACTGCTTAACAAGGTTGTAGGCTGCTTTCATACTGCCTCCTGTAGCGAGTAGATCGTCGTGCAGAAGCACAACATCTTTCTCATCGATGGCGTCTGTGTGAATCTCTATAGTGTCCTTGCCGTACTCCTTCATGTAGCTTTCCTTGCGTGTTTCAGCCGGCAGTTTGCCAGGTTTACGACACATCACGAACCCAGCACCTAGCTTTACTGCCAGTGCGGCGCCAACCACAAAACCTCGGCTCTCGATGCCCACGACCTTTGTGATGCCTTTGTCCTTGTAGATGTCGTACAGTTCGTTGACCATTATCTTCAGGCACTTCTGGTTCTTATACAGCGTGCTCACGTCCTTGAACTGTATTCCAGGCACTGGAAAGTCAGGCACATTTCGAAGATTCTTCAATAGATACTCATTATTCATATTCAGTTTGTTATGTATCTTTTTGTGTTATTGTTCCACGTGAAACTTATCGATTCATCATGACCAGAAGGACGTTGATGTCGCTGGGACTGACTCCGGGAATACGGCTGGCCTGTGCCATCGTTTCAGGGTCTATTTTTGCGAGTTTCTGACGGGCTTCCGTGCTGAGCGATTTGATGTCCTCGTAGTGGAATCGTCCCTTGATGCGGATGTTCTCGAGGCGTTGAATTTTCTCTGCTATTTCCTTTTCCCTGCGGATGTATCCGCTGTATTTCATGCGCACTTCGGCAGCCTCGATGATTTCCTCGCGACGGTCTTTGATGCTGTTCAGCTTGTCGGATAGGGCAGGGATGAGTGGTGCTAGATTCTCCAAAGTCAGTTGTGGACGCATCACGAGGTCGATGAGTTTGCAACCCCGCTGCAGTTCTTCGCTTCCCAAGGCCTTTAATCCTTTGTTAATATACGCGGCTTTCACACTGTAAGAGCTGCAGAAGTCCTCTATCTCACTGATTGCCTGTTTCTTGCGCAGCCAGTGGTCGTAGCGTTCACGAGTTGCCAAACCCATTTCGTAGCTGCGTTCCGTGAGTCGGGCATCCGCATCATCTTGGCGAAGTAGGATACGATATTCGGCCCTCGAAGTGAACATGCGGTAGGGTTCATCCACGCCTTTCGTCACAAGATCATCAATCAGGACGCCAATGTAGGACTCGTCCCTTCGCATCACAAACGGCTCCTGTCCAGCAAGTTTGCGAGCTGCATTAACGCCTGCAACGAGTCCCTGTCCCGCTGCTTCCTCGTAGCCCGTTGTTCCATTCACTTGCCCGGCCATAAACAGACCATCGACAATCTTCGATTCCAACGAGTGTCGAAGCTGCGTCGGGTCAAAGTAATCATACTCGATGGCATAGCCTGGACGATAAACCTTCAGGTTGCGGAAAGCTGGAATCAGTTTCAAGGCTTCAATCTGAGCCTCGATGGGGAGCGAACTCGAAAAGCCGTTTAGGTAATATTCATTCGTCGAAGTGCCTTCAGGCTCCAGAAATAGCTGATGTTCAGTGCGTTCTGAGAAAGTGACGAGCTTCGTTTC
>JAFYYO010000441.1 GCA_017557475.1 Bacteroidaceae bacterium | reverse complement strand
TTCTGTCACCACTGTAGATGCTGACGGTCTTTAGTCCGAACAGCTGTTCCATTATATCCCTGCTCTCGCTGAAGTCCACGATACGGTAAAGCTCAATATAGTCGCTATTTCTATGTAAAATTCCATGCTGGATGATAAGCTGCTCAGAGGAAACAATGAACCTGAGCTTGCACAGATACAGACAGCCGTAAAGCATCATAAGGGTTGTGATTGTTCCAAGTATCAGGAAAGGTGCCTTGAAAGTGATGGCTTCGTGACCTGCTACGAGAAACAGTACCAAACTGACAAGGAACATCAATCCCTGACTGATGATATACTGCGCCCAATGTGGGCGAAGCGTGATGATGTTGAAGCGTCTGATTACCTGTTCCATAGTTACCGATGATAATGTCTTCGTTCTTCCTGGTCTGATGTCTCTACCTCCATGGCAACGTTACCTTGTTCGTCAACACTTGTTGTATAGTCCACGTCGTGCTGGATCTTCTTGTCATTGCCTATATCTTCGGATTCTACATCGAGTGCCGTTGTGTCTTCCTTGATGTCGAGAGCCTTGCAAAGACTCTCTTTGAAAGACTTCCATGCCGACGATGCCTGATTGATGGCTTCCTCTTTGTCGCATGGTGCCACAAGTCTGGAGGAACGCATCTCATAAGCATCTTCATACAAGGCTTCGTATCTGGCATAAAGCTTCTGGACAGACTTCGGAAGAAGGTCAACCTGTTCACTATTCGGGTGAAGCACATCTTTCGTTGATGGTATATCATCAGTGCCTTTTCTGAAGGAATCCACATAAGCCTGGTATTCTTCTGGTACGTTTCCCTTTGCCAGTGGATGGTTCTTGCGCTCAATCATGGCAAGCAGCTCTTCATTGAAGTCCTTATAGCCATCATTGGTTTCTTCACGGATGACTCTACCGCTTGGGATATTGGCTTTCTCGGCCAAATCCTTGAAGATGTCTGCGAACTTCATTCCAGCATCATCCATGTCGAAGCCCAAATGAAAAGTGGCTTCCTTGGCTGTCTTCAGCAATCCCTCGAACTGTTTGGCTGATGGATTACCACCAGTAGAAGCATATACACCGCCGACAAGCTCTTTCTTTTCCTGTGGAGTAAGGTTACTGTCTTTACCTGCCAGCATCTGGTAGAAAGCCATTGCATCATACGCACTCTCGAATACGAATACTCGTTTGGCATCCTGTAGCTTGGTCTCTAAAGGACTGGCAATCCAAAGCCCTTCACTGGCATTGGAGCCTCTGGCCATGCCTTTGTAGGATGTTCCGTCCTGCTTTCTTCTTCCTCTTTCTTCCAAACCGACAATCTTTCCGTCTGTTGAACCAGGAATGGTCATGGGGAAGGAGAGGTTCTTATATGTCTGGTCGCCTACTGTACGTTCTGCAAGGACAAAATGATGGTGAAAGGCATATTGTGTACTGAGGTTGATACCTCTCGGCTGGAAATAAGGATAGAATGGCTTTTGCGTCTCTCTGTCATTGCCATCAAAGCGATGCAGCCTATAATCATCTATCTTGAAAGGTGGGAGGTCACGCTGTGGGTTGACAATCTTCTTTTCCCTTTCCTCGATAGGATTATTCAAAAGCCTGTTGCATACAAGGTTGACGAGTCTGTCTTTGTCCATACCAGCCGTATAGTCAGAGAACATTTCTGGATGCTCCTTGATGAAGCTGATGACATTGTAGTTCTTCCGCGTAGGCGGCTGGAAACAGCAAAGGCCATTGGCAGTGACGATGAACTTGTCACCACGAATACGTCTGCCCTCGCTGTCCAGCCTTACATACGACGGATAGCGCAAGCCGTCACGTCTGTTCAACGTATAGCCAGCGTCTATCAGCACATCCTGAATACTGAGCTTGTTTTTGAAATCGTCGTAGGTGAGTTCTGCCATTTTGTTATCCTGAATCAATCCTTTTACCTTGTGTGTCCTAATCCTACGCCGTGTTCTCCAGCATTCAGTCCTGCATCAAAAGCTCTCGATGCCAACTCCTGTGGTGAGTCAACACCAGGCTTGAAATAAACATGGGGTCTGTCAGGCCCATGA
>JAFYYO010000440.1 GCA_017557475.1 Bacteroidaceae bacterium | reverse complement strand
CTGTGTTCAAGAGAACAATCGTTCCGTCTGTATAAAGGTCCTGCACGCTAAACATGATATCGAAGGCATGAATCGTAAGCCCTGCATCTGCTGTAACGGGAGTCAGCATGGATGTGCCATTCATCAAGAAAATGTCTTCCTCATTGTTTGTACATTCGAATGGTGAATAAACGAGAGAAGTAGTACGTCCTCCATTGCGATTGTATGCTCCCAGACCGTAATAAGTGGCGCCTAACATGACGTCCCTGTCTTCAAGGTCTATGACGACGCCTTCGAAGACAGGATTGACGATATCTGCGCCGCTGTTCCATCTGATGATATAGGGAGTGCCTGCTTTCATCTTCGTAACAGGCGTGAGGCAGTTCATTATGACAGCATTCAGATATTGCTTTTCAGATTCCAACGTCCTTACGTCAGCTCCGGCAAGTATGCTGTTCTCGACATCGACATCGAAGGGCAAGCAGATGCCTTGCCAAGTGCCATCCTTCTTGAAGGTGCGGTTCTGGATGATAGCGTTGACGTATGCTCCCTCCCTTGCTTTGAGGATGGAGGTGTTGTTGCCATTATCGTCAAGCGCAAGGTCGAAGGGCTCGTTTAGCGTCGTGAAGTAGAAGTATTCGGTCTCGACAGGAGACTCACCAGACTTGCGTGAGGTTATCTTGATCTGATATTGTGTGCCGGTCTTCAGGCCTTCCAGCGTGCACTCTGTTTCGTTGACCGTCACAGAGCAAAGCTCGCCGGTTTCCGACATATCCTGGTAAATGCCGAAGTTGTCGATAAACATCCAGAACTCGTCGCTGCACTTGTGATGGATGGCTATGTAGCCCTTCTGTCCAGCATAAGCACTCATGTCAAGCTCAACATTTGTCCACACGCCTTGGTTGGTCGAACCTGCGCCTTCGCCTGGCGATAATGAGCGCAGCACAACAGTAAAGTCTGTCGTAGCCTTTCCTGTCGTAGAGAGCAGAACCTCGTACGACTCAGGATAAGTATCACGAACCCATTCCCTATACTTCAGCGTGCCGCCTAAGTCAACCAGAGGCGTAATCAGCCAATTATCTGCATTGAGAGCAATGTCACCATTAGAATAATAGTAGCTGTTTGAGCAAGCCGCCATAGACGAGCCGCTAGATGTCACATACCAGCCCTGCTCCTGATCGGGAAGCTTCTCTCCAAGCGTATAGACTGTCCAGCCCTGCATGTCAAAGCCATTCTCGAAGTCCTCGTAGAAGGTTCTCTCTATGCCACCCGGATGCACCTCTTGGTATTCAACGGTATATTCATCGCCATAGCCCGTCCAGCTGAGGTGGGCAGAGGTCATCGTTGGCGTAATAGCGATATCGAAGGGAACAGGATTGGTGTCGAGCGTCATGAATGTGTAAACGCTCGATGAAGCATCTGGTTGGTGGTTCATAATGCCAACAACTTCGAACTCGTATTCTGTGTTCGGTTCAAGTCCTTCGAGGGTTACCGACTTGTCGGAGGTCTCAATGGTTACCCAGTTTCCAGCGGTTTTGGCTGTGCCGCTTATGTAGATGTCGTCAACGTTGAGAATGAACTGGTCGGTGCAGTCGAAGTGGCGGATGGCTACATAGCCTTCCTGTCCCTCGTATGCACTCAGGTCAACAGTATAATATCCCCAATTTCCTTGAATCTTTCTTCTGCTGCTGGCGGGAGTGCCTTCAGAAGTCATTGTCCATTCCTCGATGGTGGT
>JAFYYO010000439.1 GCA_017557475.1 Bacteroidaceae bacterium | reverse complement strand
TCGAGCCCTCTGCCCAAAGCCTGTCCTTGATACTTTTTCTTGATTGCCATAATGCTTTCTGTGGAGTTAAAGTGGAAGTTAATTCGCTTCGCTCATGGGAGTTAACTCGCTTCGCTCGTGGAAGTTAAAGTGGACGATAGCTTGGGTTCCCAAGTAGTATTGTCCAGCGCAAAGCGCTTAACTTCCAGCCCGCTTGCGGGCTTTACTTCCATTTTTACTTCCTTTTTAACTTCTTTATTTAACGTTTGTGTTCTTTTCAATTATCTCCTGCGCCAAGGCGAGATGGGCCTTCGAGCCTGTTGCGTCGGCATCGTAAAGGATGGCTGGGACGCCATGACTCGGGGCTTCGCTGAGCTTTACATTGCGCTGGATGACCGTCTTGAAGACCAGTTCGCGGAAGTGTCGCTTGACTTCTTCGTAGATTTGGTTGGCCAGACGGAGTCGGCTATCGTACATCGTCAGCAGGAAACCCTCGATTTCCAGCCTTGGATTCATGCGTGTCTTGACTATCTTAATCGTGTTGAGCAACTTGCTGATGCCTTCCAGAGCGAAGTACTCGCACTGCACTGGGATGATGACACTATCGGCTGCCGTGAGCGCATTCACTGTGATGAGGCCGAGGCTGGGACTGCAATCGATGAGGATGTAGTCGTAATCCTTGACGATGGGCTGTATCGTGTCCTTGAGGACGCGCTCCTGATTCTTGAAGTTCAGCAGTTCGATTTCGGCTCCGACGAGGTTGATGTGGGACGGCACGATGTCGAGCCCTTCGATGTCTGTCGTGTAGATGATGTCCTTGATGTCAACCTGACCGAGCAGAGCGTTATAGATGGATGCCTCCAACTTGCTGACATCCATGCCCATACCGCTGGAAGCGTTGGCTTGCGGATCTGCGTCGATGAGGAGAACTTTCTTTTCGAGAGTGGCAAGAGAGGCTGCGAGGTTCATGCTCGTCGTAGTCTTACCCACGCCGCCCTTCTGGTTTACTATTGCGATGGTTTTGCTCATAATATAACTATTAACGGCCCCCTTCCGTCTTCCCCGAGGGGAAGAGATTAAAGCCTTCCCTTGGGAAGGTTGGGATGGGGCTGGTTCTTTTTATTGCGCAAATATACGACAAAACCCCGAAATACACGCCTTTTTGGTTAAGCAGAATGCTTAAAGTGTTGATAAGTGCGTGTTTTTGTTGATAACTCGGCCTGAGTTGAGACCAACTTCTTGCTGTTAAGTCCGAAAACACAGGCAGTTAAGAGGCCAGTCCTGGGCAGTTGGTACTGCAGTACCTCCACGGGGGTACTCGAGTACCTCCACGGTGTGACTGGAGTACATGCCTGTTTGGACTGTTCGAGTACTGAGCCGTATCGCCTCAAACGCCCTGTAGTATTGGTCTGAAGAGCATTCTTGTCAGCGTGATTTTACTGCCTTTTTTGACACTTTTGAAGTGTTGTCTCTGGCCTCGTTTTGACCTAAGCCTTTGGAAATGATACAGAAAACTCTGCATAAAAGCCTGAAATTCTTTGTCTCGGAGTGTCGTTTATTCCCAAATTTTTCGTATCTTTGCGG
>JAFYYO010000438.1 GCA_017557475.1 Bacteroidaceae bacterium | reverse complement strand
GAGGCGTCATCGAGGTTCACTCTTTCGCCAGGACCAAAGCGATAGACGACATACTGCTGAGCCTTGTCCAGCTCGTCATCGCCTTTGGGAGCCGTCCAGAAGAGCATCGGTCCGTCTTCTGTCCAAACGACTGCAGCCTTGCGAGGCTTCCCAGGAGCCCTTTTGTCAATCCATGGCATCTTGGGTTGAAGGGCAGGTGTATTATGATAGACCTGTCGCAAGACTTCCTGATAGTTGCCTGGATTATTACAAACTGCAGCAGCATACCATTGGCAACTACCTTGAATGCCTGGCAATGAGCGCTGTAACTGGTACTTGCGGTTCATTTGATGCTGGTTGGGGTCGTAGGGATCTGTGTACTTTACAGTACGCTCTACATCTTGTCCCACATAGATAGGACGCTGACCAGCATTCGCGCTCCACCAACGGATAAGCGTTTCATAGTCGGCAGCCTTATTGCCAATCTCCCAATAAATCTGCGGGATGTTGTAGTCCACCCAACCTTGACGTACCCATTCCAGCACGTCGGCATAGAGGTCGTCGTAGTTCTGAAGGCCTGTTGTGGCACTTCCTTTGGGGTCAGTCCTTTGGTTACGATAGATGCCGAAGGGAGAGACACCGAACTTCACCCAAGGCTTTGTGCGACGGATCTGCACGCACATCTGCTTCATGAACATGTTGACGTTCTGCCTGCGCCAATCGTTACGATTCATGCCATTCCCATACATATTATAGGAAGCATCATCGGGAATGGGAACACCAGCCACAGGATACGGGTAGAAGTAGTCATCCACATGAATGCCATCCACATCATAACGACTCACGATATCGCAAGTCACTTGGCAGATATAATCGCGATTCTCAGGAATTCCAGGGTCGAAGAGGAACAGACCATCGTAGTTGAAGAAGCGTTCAGGATGGCGAGCGTACTCATGATTCGAAGCCAAAGCCGTCGTGCCCTTCGTTTTTGCACGATAAGGATTTATCCAAGCATGCAGTTCCATGCCTCTTGCATGACATTGTTCAATCATCCACTCGAGAGGGTCCCAATAAGGGTTGGGAGGGAGACCTTGCTGACCTGTGAGGTAACGACTCCAAGGTTCTAACTCGCTGGGATACAAAGCGTCGCCTTCCACACGAACCTGGAAGAAGATAGCATTAATGCCGTCCTTCTGAAGGTCGTCGAGCTGACTCGTGAGCATCGCCTGCATACGATCGCGACCAATGTTCTGGAACTGTCCGTTGACGGCTTGAATCCAAGCTCCACGAAACTCTCTCTTTGGGTTCTGTCCCACCATCGTTGCTGCCACAAGGAGCAACAGAATAAACAATTTATGCTTCATAACACTTCCTTTCTAACTATCAATAACCCTCGGGAGAATAAGCTGAGACTTTTACTCTTACTTAATCAAAACCCTCCTTACAGTTGTTATTTTAGTTATAATTGACTATCTGCCTGCAAATTTACGGTTTTTTGTCGATAAATGCAAGATTTTTCTCCACATTATTTAATATATAAGTCTTCTCCCTTTTTGCTGAAACGAGGGAAATTCCGACACACTTGGACTTACGACGACACAGGCATTGTTGGCAAATGATACACGTTATGATTGCGAATGATACACGTTATGTTTGCAATCATAACACGCCTAGTTTGCGAATTAGCCACGCCTAGTTGGCCAATTAGGCACGCCTAGTTTGCGAATTAGCCACGGCTAGTTTAGAAGCATCACTTTCATAAACGAAAAAAGCGGCAGCAGAGTTGGACCATTCTGCCACCGCTTTCCTGTTACTTTAGGCTGATTCACAGACAATTACTTCGTTCTCGTCAGCTTAAAACTCGTCTTCTCGTCGAACTTGCCATAGAGGTACTTGCCGTCGTCGGAAAGGCGGAGTGTGTCAGGCTCGTCGTCAGGATCCATGATAACAAGGTTGCCTTTGACCAAGTACTTCGTTTTCTCCGTAGATGGCATGATGGCCATGGCAGCCTTTAGGGCTTTGCGCTTTGCCCAAGACACACCGGCTTGCTTCAAGGCATCCTCGTTGACGCTCATGTTCGTCTTCGTGACGGCCTGCGTCTCCGACTTGAACTCCACGGTAATGGCTGTTTTTATGCCTTTCATCGCGGCGTTAGCCTTAGCCTGAGCCTCATCCAACTTCTTGTTGACCTCGGCTTTCTCGGCATCGGTCAACTTGCGACCTTTTTCCTTCTCCTGCTTGGCAATAGCATCAGCCTTGGCTTCGGGGAGTGCCTTGCTGATGGCTTCATTCATCTTTTCAGCCAAGATGTTTGCGTTGTAGTAAGCACGACCCACAAGGCTCTGTGCCTGCAAGAAGGGCAAGGAGCAAGGGGCAAGTAGCAGGACAAGCGTCCAAAGAATTCTCTTCATAGGTTTTCTTATCTTTTACAATATTATTTATACATTACTTTTTTGCTATTCACTATGCAAACCCCTGAACGGGCTTCAGGAAGAAGCTGCCCTGCGAGGTTGTAAATAGAGGTTTCGTTATGCTTTATGTTAACGTTAAGATTCCCGACTCTTGTCTGGGAATCATCGGCTGCTATGACAATAACTGTATAACTGTTTGACCTCAGCGGCACCCTCTTCCCAGGCTCGAGAGTCTTTTCTTTTGGCGTGATGTAAGTGGGGCGCTGAGGTGTATTCTCGCCAGTCAGAGCTCCAGTCAGAGTGATGTACTTCACGCTGCTCACATTACCGAAATTCTTCAAATCGAGTGTCGCACTAACGAGAGAGGTTCTGTAGTTCACGACATGCAAGACCAATGTATCGCCTCTTTCGTTGCGGGTCGCCGTATAATCGAGGCCAGAAGTGGTTGTGCAAGTGCTCTCGACGAGGAGGGGCTGATGATTCGTCGCCGCCATCTGCTGAGCATAGAACGGGGGCTGCATCCACACTTGCGACGGAGAGAAGAATATCTGTCCTTGGTCCCAGCCGTTGTCGTTCTGCTTGTAAGGCTGCAAGGCATTAGCCGGGCTGTCAAGAGGAACGAAGCCACCTGCTCGGCGAACAACATTGAGCATTACGGCATGAGCCAAAGCGCGAGCCAAATCATGCGTGTTGCCGTTCTCTTCCAAGATGGCACAACGCATCGTCGTATTCGGATTCCATTGCAAGAAAAGCTCTTTCATCTGCGCTATCTCGGCCTCGATGGCAACGGCTTGCTGCGGCGTCTCCGTCCAAGGGTGATAGTCCCAATAGTCGCATTTGCCGTCAAGTTGCTCGAAGACATATTGCATCGTCTCCAACTCATTGGGACGCCACCAAGCAGAATTGATGAACTGCAAGTCGGGATAGACCGCGTGAATAGCTTCGTAGAGGGCAAGGTAGCGCTCCACATAATGCTCGTAACCGGAGCGAGCAGACGAACCAATGCACTCCTCGTTGCCTATCTCGATGAACTTCAAGCCGAATGGTTCTATCTCGCGAAGCAAGGTAAGAACGTCTTCGGGATTGTCCTCGATGTTAATGGCAAAGGTAGGTTCAGTGCCGATGAGCCGGGCAAACTCCACGAACTCAGGTATGGCAAAACCGTTAGTAGCAAAGCGATACCAATGTCCGTAGTAGGGCTGACGTTCCAGTCGGCTTCCTGTCATATCCTTCGTCATGTACTCTCTGGCATTAACCATCGTGCCGCCATATCGGAGGAAAGTGAGGTGCTCCTCTCGGAAAGCTTCCGTCAGATCTGATCGGAAAGGATAGCTGTCTGTGCAAAGCAGCACCTGGTCGGCCCACACACTACCCTCTTCGGCCAGTTCAAGCGTAAACCTGCCAGCAGGGTCATCATCGTTTGGAGTGAGTACAACGTCAAAACGCTTCCATCCCTCGCCTATCCCTGCGATTTCCGTGCGAGCATATTCCTTGCTGCCATTTGCCGATTGCAGGGCGACTTGCACCTTAGTTGCATCTCCTTTCAAGTAGAGAGATACCTGAAGCGGTTTGTCTTTCTCTATGTTGATGCCCCAACGGTTGAGACCTTGGTTGTAGATACCCGTACCGACTGCTCCGCTCATCTTCTGCGATTGCTTGCCGGTGAAAGGCTGAGACGCATCAACCTCGAAGTCGCCCTCGCCTAATGGCGTCCACATACCAGAGACACTGGGACCGTCAGCCTCGAAGACAATGTCTTGGTCGTCTATCTTCAAGTTGCGGAATGTGGCAGAACCTCCATAAGAGCGCAAGCCAACATAACCCGACCTCAAAGGACTATTCGTGTCCTCATACGTCTTTATTAGGTCGTCGTTCAGGTAGATGTTCAGCTTCGCTCCCTCGATGATGACGCGAAGTTTGTTCCATTCGCCCAAAGGATTAAACGACATCTGTGTGTCCGAGATAGGCTGCCAGTTCTGCTGATGCTTGCCCAGAACGAACGAGCCTTTGTTGGCATTCAGAGCCACCTCGTAGCCGTTGAAGGCATCTGCTCCCGTGCCCGCGCTGGTAACGTTGAGGATAAAACCTGCAATGGCATTGATATCATCCATCCTCACTTCTACCTCGACTGTGCCACGCGTCAACAACTTGTCCATGTAGATAAGTTTTCCATGACGCGAAGTCTGCAGCACAGCCATCCCTGAAGCGACGCTCCATTGCTCGTCGTAAGCTTTGAAACCTTTTATATCGACATATGCAGGCTCCTCGAAGCCTTCTCCGAAAATCTTCTGGTCGTAAAGGCCACCATAAATCTCGTGGTTCACATCCTCTGCTCCTGCGCCATATATCAGCGACTCAACACGACAGAGCACCTTTCCCGCATCCACGGTTAAAGTCTGCGCTGCAGATGAAAGGCCAGCGCAAAGTGCAATAAGGAAGAACGACTTTCTCATAATGAGAATGCTTAATAGGATATTGTCTTCACAAAAAAGCAGTAGAGGGCATGCCGTATCCGACAGACCCTCTACACTATTATTTACTAACCACCGAAGTTATCGAAGCGAATCATGTCGTCCTCAACACCGAGAGAGTGCAAGAGGTCGAGCACGGTCTTTGCCATCATTGGAGGTCCGCAGAGGTAGTACTCGCAGTCTTCGGGAGCCTCGTGTGCCTTCAAATAGGTGTCGCCCATTACTGGAGCCACGAAGCCCGGCGTGTACTTGATGCCTGCTGCATCTGCCTTCGGATCGGGACGGTCGAGTGCCAAGTGGAAGTGGAAGTTGGGGAAGTCCTTCTCGAGCTGCAGGAAGTCGTCGAGGAAAGGAATCTCCTCCAGAGCACGAGCACCATAGAAGTAGTGCATGGGACGCTGACGGTCTTCGTCCTTCACGCCATGACCCTTCAACATGTGCATAATCTGAGCACGGAGAGGAGCCATACCTGCGCCACCGCCTACCCAAATCATCTCGCGACCAGAACCATAAACGGGACGGAACTCTCCATAAGGACCACTCATTATCACCTTGTCGCCTGGCTTAAGGCTGAAGATGTAAGAGGAAGCGATACCTGGATTGACATCCATCCAACCGCCGCCTTGCTCCTTTGGTTTCATTGGAGGCGTAGCGATACGAACGTTCAAGGTGATGATGTCGCCCTCGTCGGGATAGTTCGCCATCGAGTAAGCGCGGATGGTTTCCTGCGGGTTGGTACACTTGAGCGGGAAGAGGCCGAACTTCTCCCAAGCAGGCAGATAAGTGTCGCCGATAAGGCTCTTGTCGAAGTCCTTGTCGTAGTCGATGCACTTGAATGCAGGAATCTTAATCTGTGCGTAAGAGCCTGGCTCGAAGTCCATGTGCTCGCCTGGAGGCAGAGCCACTTTGTACTCCTTGATGAAGGTTGCCACGTTTTTGTTGCCAATCACGGTGCATTCCCATTCCTTAACGCCCATTACGGAGTCGTCAACCTTAACCTCGAGGTCGCCCTTCACTTTGCATTGGCAACCGAGACGCCAGTTCTCCTTGATTTGCTTACGGGTGAAGTGACCTTTCTCAGAGTCAAGGATGTTGCCACCGCCTACAGGAACTTGCAGTTTGCACTGTCCGCAAGAACCCTTACCGCCGCAAGCTGAGGGCAGGAAGATTCCTTCCTGACTCAATGTGCTCAGCAAAGAGCCGCCTTGAGGAACGGAGAGTGTGTCCTTTCCGTTAATCGTTACATTTACATTGCCACTTGGCGAAAGATAAGCCTTCGCTACAAGCAGGATTGTCACCAATATCAGTATGATGCCCAGGAAGACAGCAATACTGGCTAAAATCAAATTCAAATCCATATTCTGTTTCCTCCTTTCATTAGATATTAAGACCTGAGAAGCACATGAAGGCAAGTGCCATCAGACCTACTGTGATGAATGTAATGCCGAGACCCTGCAAAGGCTTGGGCACATCGGTGTAAGCCATCTTCTCGCGGATAGCTGCAAGGCCTACGATAGCCAACAGCCAACCAATACCTGAACCGAGTGCGTAGGCAATGGCATCGCCGAAGCCGCCGATGAACTGAGCATTCGTGGGCTCCATTGTAACGCGTTGTTGCATGAACAAGCTCGCACCCATAATGGCGCAGTTCACAGCGATAAGAGGCAGGAAGATACCCAGAGACGCATAAAGCGACGGGCTGAAGCGCTCCACTATCATCTCCACCAACTGTACCATACCTGCAATAACTGCAATGAACAAGATGAAAGCGAGGAAGGTTAGGTCAACACCTGCCACAATTGCATCAGGACCGAGGACATAGGTCTGCAAAGCATAATCGACGGGAACGGTAACGAGCAACACGAAGGTTACTGCGATGCCGAGACCGAGAGCTGTCTTCACATTCTTGGATACTGCAAGGTAAGAGCACATACCCAGGAAGAAGGCGAATATCATGTTGTCCACAAAGATGCTGCGGACAAAGAGACTAATCATGTGATCCATACTACTTTTCCTCCTTATTATAAGCACGATGTGCCCAGATTACTAAACCTACGATAATCAAACTCATTGCCGGCATCACCATCATACCATTGTTCTGATAACCTGCGTCATACATGAACTGAGGAATGACATTGTAGCCAAACAGAGTTCCGAAGCCGAAGAGTTCGCGAACGAAGCCTACGATAACGAGGATGGCAGCATAGCCTAAGCCGTTGCCTATGCCGTCGAGGAACGAAGGCCAAGGGCCGTTCTGCATCGCGAAGGCTTCGAGGCGACCCATCAGGATACAGTTGGTAATGATGAGACCTACATAAACGCTCAACTGTACGCTCACGTCATAAACATAAGCCTTGAGCAGTTGGCTCACAATTGTCACGAGAGCAGCCACAACCACAAGTTGTACGATGATACGGATGCGGTTGGGAATGGTCTTGCGCAACAGGGATATAATCACGTTGGAGAATGCCGTAATGACCGTAACAGAGAGACCCATCACGATGGCGGGCTTCAGCTGACTGGTCACAGCCAATGCCGAACAGATACCGAGCACCTGAACGGCGACGGGGTTGTTCACGTTAAGGGGATTGGTGAATGCGGCTTTATTCTCAGCAGAAAACAATTTACTCATATTCTTTTCCTCCTCTTTGCTTATTGTTCAACATTGTTTGATTCACACTCTTTGGGGCAACCTTGGCATCCACCTTCATTCGGGCAACCACCTTCTTTCTGGCACTTGCCTTTATTGGGGCACTCGGATGCAACTGCTCCACCGAGGAATTCCTTGTAAGCAGTCAGGCCGTCCTTAACCATAGCGGCAACACCGTTGCTGGTAAGGGTTGCACCAGTCACGCCATCAACCTCGTTTTCTTGCTGAGCGGAGCCTGCCTTAACAACTGTAAGAGCAACCTCTCCGTCCTCACCAAAGATGGGTTTACCGATGAACTGGTCTTGGAACCACTTCTCGCTGATACGTGCACCGAGGCCAGCTGTCTCGCTTTCGTGGTAGAAGTAAGTGCCGAGCACTTTGTCCTTCGCCTCGTTCACAGCGATATAACCCCAGAGGCCGCCCCAAAGACCGCGACCTACAACAGGAAGCACATAAGCCTGCTCACCTTCAGCAGTTGTGCCTGTGAAGACGTGAAGCTTGCCTTCCTTGATGAGAGAGCCATAAGTAGTATTGAACTTATCCTCGTAAGGTTTCAGTTCGCCTGCTTCGAAGAGATTGTCCTGCACCTTCTCAGCATAGACTTTAGCCACATCGACTGAGACCTTATCATAGCCGAGAGCGGAAAGAATCTGTCCCTTCGTATCGTTTGCCACATTGGCTTCCTGAGTGTTCTTCAATGCCGAAGCCACGAAAGCCAGCAGGAAGGCAACGATGATGACCATTACTGCTGCGTAGCAGAAGGTATAGACATTACCGTTCGTGTTAATGCCCTTCGACTTTACTTCCTTTATCTTGGAAGCGTCGGCGCCGCAGATAGGGCACTTATCGGGCTTTGATGCAGCCTCGAATGTCTGGCCGCATTGTTCGCATATAAATTTCTTTGCCATATCTGTTTACTTTTTAATTGATACGCGCTTAGCACGCTTGTTGATATTGCTCTGTACGAAGCAGTAGTCGATGAGACTTGCAAAGAGGTTCATCAGCAGGATGGCGAGCATCATGCCTTCAGGATAACCTGGGTTGAGGACACGCACCAAGACTGCGATAAAGCCGATGAGCAGACCATAGACATACTTGCCGCATTCTGTACGACAACTTGTAACGGGGTCGGTTGCCATGAAGACAGCACCGAAAGCAAAGCCGCCGAGAACGAGTTGCTCGTACCATTCAATCTGAGTCAGGCCGAGAGCTTGCATCAGATAACCTGTTGCTGCGCCACCTACGAAGACACTCAGCATCGTCTTCCAGCTAGCAACTCCTGTCCAAAGAAGCAGCAAACCGCCAAGAGCGATTGCAATCACGCTGGTTTCACCAATACATCCAGGAATCAGACCGGTAATGGCGTTCTGGATTGTTTCTGGTGTAAAGCCCGTGAAACCTGCTTGAGCAGCTTCGCCAAGAGGTGTGGCTGCGGTAAAGGCATCAGTAGCCTTGTAGCCGAGACCCAGGATTGTGTCCTGAGCAACCCACACAGTAGCGTCGCCAGTCATGCATGAAGGATAGCTGAAGAACAGGAAAGCTCGAGTGATGAGGGCTGGGTTGAAGATGTTCATGCCTGTGCCTCCGAAGATTTCCTTAGCGAGGATAACGCTGAAAGCAACTGCGATAGCGAGCATCCAAAGCGGACAAGTAACGGGAACAATCATGGGAATGATGATACCCGATACAAGGAAGCCTTCCTGAATCTCCTCATTCTTCCATTGAGCAACCACGAACTCGATGCCGAGACCTACAACGTAGCTGACAATAATCTTTGGCAGCACGGCCAAGAAGCCGTACCAGAACATGCCCCAGAACGTTGCCTCAGCAAGCTTTCCGCAAGCAAGAGCGTTCTGGTAACCCACATTGAACATTCCGAAGAACAGAGCTGGCAGCAAAGCGATCACCACAAAACTCATGATGCGCTTGCTGTCGATAGCATCGTGAATGTTCACGCTTCCTACGCGGCTGGTTGTGTTCGGAACGAAAGCAAACGTCTCGAAACCGTCCACCAACGAGCGAAAGGCGTGGAACTTGCCACCTTCTTCG
>JAFYYO010000437.1 GCA_017557475.1 Bacteroidaceae bacterium | reverse complement strand
TTCGCTCTTGCAGCAGCAGGTCTGCTGTTTGGAGCTTGCTCGACTGAAAGTGTCGAAGTGGCTGAGCCCGAAACCGGTTATGGCCTTATCGCTGGCGAAAGCTCTTGGCTTGCAGTAGGCATTGCTATGCCTGGTGATCCTGTCACACGTGCTAACGAGGATCTCAGCGATGGTGAAGAAGAAGAGTATGCCGTGAATACTGGTACACTGTATCTCTTCAAGGGTGCTAACGAGGACGATGCAACGTTCTTCCAGAGCTTCCCCATCACAACAGATTTCGAGGATGAGACATCTGATGTGAATGTTGGCACAAGTGGCATTGGTAACATCACTTCTACCAGCCAGAAGATTGTTCAGGAAATCGAGAACCCCGATCTGGGTATTACCGACAAGCTCTTTGCTTATGTTATCCTGAATGACGTAGAAGGTGCAACTGGAACTGGTATCGCTGCAACACAGAACACAACCACTGGTGCTGATTTCAAGAAGCTGCAGCTGAAGGCCATTGGTATTGCTGATGAAACTAAGGGCTATGGCGCTATGGGAGAGAATGGTCTCGTAATGACCAGCGTGCCCATCGCTACTGTTCCTGGTGGCGACTCCGAGCCTACTAATGCAGGGATTATTACTTTCACCGAGATCGACAAGAGCGCCATCTTCAAGACCAAGGAAGAAGCTGAGGCTGCCCCAGCTGCTGTTTGCATCTACGTAGAGCGTGCAGCTGCGAAGGTTGAGGTTACTGTTGATTCTAACTTCGGCATTGTGCTCGATGGAACTACTGAACTTGTTAAAGTTACAGATGTAGCATGGGCTCTTGGTAATGTGAATACAGCTTACTACAACACCCGTCAGTTTGACACAGAGTGGCTGCCCTACAACAACCTGGAAGCTCCCGCCGTATTGAAGTATCGTATGGTAGGTCGCACTCCATTCTTCGCTGCTAACCACTCTCCCAAGGCTGCTTACCGTACCTACTTTGGTAAGGATATTAACTTCGATGGTAAGACAGGTTTGATTAATACTCAGTTGAAGGATGAAGGTGATGCAACTCAGTACACCCTCAAGTCTAAGGATGTTGTCTACACCTACGAGAACACCTTCGACGAGAACTCACAGACTTGGGAGAACACCACTTATGTTGGTGTGAAGGCTAAGATCAACCCCAATGGTGACTTCTACACAATTGAGGGTCAGGCCAACACAATGCTGCTGAACAATGAGCACATCGCTGCTGTTGTTAAGACTCGTCTGCGCGACGTCATCAGCGAGAGAATCGCTGCTATCAATGCTAAGATTAAGGCTGTGGATGCAGCTACTTCTAGCTTCGGTACTAACGAGGTATCTTATGATGTTACAGTTACTGTTACCCTTGGTGCATATGACGCAACAACTGGCGAACAAGCTTACACCGTTGAGCTCGGTCTGGATAACATTAAGGTCGGTGGCGCACCTGCTACTGCTGATCAGGAAACTGAACTCGAGACTCTCGCTGCTGATAACATTGGTGTAGTTGCTAACCCCGCAAAGTCTAAGCTCTACAAGTATGTAGGTGGTTATTCTTTCTATGCTGCTCGCATCCAGCACTTCGGCGACGTCGAGACTCCTTGGAACGGACCTGCTGAGGCTTATAATCACTACGATCTGGTTTATCCTACAAATGCTACTCAGACTGTCGACGGCACAACTACACAGTTTGGCACAAGCCGCGCTAGCGCATGGCTGGGTCGCTGGGGTGTTGTCCGCAACAACTGGTATTCTCTGACTCTGAAGAAGATCACTGGTATCGGTACTCCCGTTCCCGAAGACTTCAGTGGCAACGGAACTCCCGACGACAATCCTCCAACGAGCTACTTCATCACTGCAGAAGTTCATATTCTGCCTTGGGTAAAGCGTACTCAGGAAGTTGAATTCTAAACCTCTAAATCTCTCATATAAAGATGGCCGGCGCTACGCGGGCGTCGGCCATCTTAAAAAAACACTACGCGACACACAAAAGCATAGATACTTTAACTCAACTCAACAATGATGCAGTTCAAGATAAAGACATTGATTGCCTTGACGGCTCTCACAACCCTAGCATCGTGCTCGATGATGAGCGACGACTTCGACGATTGTCCTCAGGGGCTCTCCGTGCAGTTTGTTTATGACTACAACGTAGAGCGAGCCGATATGTTCAACGACCATGTCGGGAGCGTCACGCTCTATGTCTACGACTTAGCCGGAAATCTGGTGCGTACACAGACAGAGGATAATAGCGACTCTGCCCAACCCTTGCGCAACCCTAACTACCGCATGAGAGTCGATGGACTGCAGCCTGGTGAATATCGCCTACTGGCACTGGCCAACCAGCGTCCGTATGCCGAAATCAGCCAGCTCTCAGGTGTGCGCTATCTGCGCGACGGACAGGACGGACCGATGAACGACCTCAGCGTCACCTTGACCGACTTGCCAGGCTCGCAGCCCGCCACCGACCTTTCGCAGGTGCTCGATACTCTTTGGCACGGCACTTTGCGCTCGGCACAGTATACACAGAATCCTGTGACGCGTGCCAGCGGCACATCAAAAATGGTCGAGGCAGAGACAGTAACCGTAAAGGAATATCAACTCACCTCTTGCGTAGTCAGTCTGGTGCGTGACACCAAGCGTCTGCACATCTCCCTTCGTCAAGCTGACGACCCAGCTCATTGCGACATTGCCGACTTCGCTATCAGCATTGTCGACCAGAACGGTAAAGTGCTATGGGATAACAGCGTAGACACAGATGGTACACCACAACTGACCTACACGCCTCACGATGAATGGAACACCTACTATAGCAGTACCACCGCAATGAGTTACTATGAGCGGCCTGCTGACGACGAAGGAGTGGAAGAAGCAGCACATGCCGACCTCGACTTCAACCGTCTTATGCTGCGACAGGGCGAGAGTCCCGTTGTACCAGCTATGCTCTACATTACCAACCGCCTCTCTGGCAAGGAGGTTGCTACTATCAATTTGCCAGAAATCCTGCAGCAAGGACGTGGCGCCTTTGAGCGCTTTGCCTATTCACCGCAGGAATTCCTTGATCGCGCTTACGATTACCGCCTCGACTTCGTCCTCATAGGCGGAAGATGGAAATACCTCTTATTGAGCATACATGACATGCCCTGGGTAAAGCGTATCCAGGATGTAACGCTCGATTAATAATTCTATTAAACAGACTTTAACGACAGTATGAAACTGTTCCATTATATAATACCCCCTTTGGCGATGCTCGGCGTCTTGACGGCTTGCAGCGACTACGATGATGCTCTGAACTATCAGGGCTATGGTCGCGACAGCCTCTTCGTTGAGCTAACGTTCGACTTCGAGAGAGCGGGCGCTGTCACTCGTGCGGTGCCCAATGGAGGCGAAGAGGGCGACGGCTGGGAATATGCTCGAGAGAACGAGAATAAGTTGCACAACTTTACTGTCTTTGTAATTGGTGGCGGAGCAGATATCAATGCTGCTGCAGATACACGCTTCTTCGGAAGCCGCTACTTCAGTGACGAAGAGGTGGCAAAGGTCGATTCTTTCCGTGAGAATCTGAATCTGAAGGACTATGACCCTGCCATATATAAAGATGTGCTCACTTATTCATTCTCTGTTCCCATTGTGGCCAGCCGAGATGAAATCGATCCCCGTGTCTTCCGTTTCATAGTTGTCGCAAATGCAGGTGACCTGACAGGCACCTATCAGACCGTTGGAGCCTTGCGAGAAGGCATTCCCGAAAAGACATGGACAGAACCCACTGAAGGGAACTCTTTGCCCACACGCTTCGTCATGTGCAACGAGAACGATGAATACTATGCCACAGGTACAGGTGATGAAGATGACCCTGTTCGCCTGCATGTTACTGTGGAACGACTTGCTGCCCGCATCGACTTCCTGCCCACTGGTTCAGAGGTTACTAGCGATGGATTGCGCTATACCATCGGCACGACTTCTGCTCCACAAGCCTATCTTTATGTTGATCGCCTTGCTATCATGAACGGATGCCAGAAGCCAACATTCTTCATTAAGCGAGTGGCTGACGATATCAATGGCACAAACCTTGTCTATCTGGGCGATGAAACTCCAGCACCCAGTGGAATTGCTAC
>JAFYYO010000436.1 GCA_017557475.1 Bacteroidaceae bacterium | reverse complement strand
TCGGCATTGCCAGGAACTTGCTGACCTGCCATAGCGTTCAGAACGCTCACAGCATCAGCAATGTCGACAGTACCGTCAAGGTTAACGTCACCACTAGCCAGACCGATTCCGTTACCAGGAGTAACAACCACCTTGTCCTCGTTCCAGCTGGGGATAGCATAGCGGCTGAAGGTTTCAGTACCACCGGAAGCAACATACAAGTTGTTAGCATAGTCGAATGCCAAACTTGCAATGCTGGATTCACCTACAGAGAGGTTGTACTTCGGATTCAGGAAGATCCTGCCGTTCTCCATAGGCACGTAGTTGGTCTCGTAGATGACAATCTTGCCGCTGCCCTTTGGAATAGCAATGTACTGACCATCTGCAGTTGCAACGATTCTGCCACTAGTGGTAGCAGTTTGGGTGTCGCTGTAGTCTTCTTCGCCTTCAGCATTGAAGTGCTTGATGGCTGGAAGTTCGGCTGTCGGTTCAGAACGATACTGGATGTACCAAAGACCACCCTGACCATCTGCAAAGATACCTGACTGATAAGGATTAATAGTGTATACGCCCTCAAGAGCTTCAATATAGCCAGAAGGAGCAGCACTCCATTCGGTAGCAGTTCCGAGGTTGTAGTAAGCACAGTTGTAGTCGGTGGTATTGTAGTTACCATCGCTGCGCTGTCCGCCCAAGACGTAGAGCTTCAGGTCTTCACCTGCACCTTCTACAGCCAAGCTGATAGCCATACGGTTCTGTTCATCGTCACCAACATAGGTGATACCAGTAGCCAAGTCGAGCTCGCCACCTGTGAAGACAGGCTTCCAAGGCTCGTTGAGGTCCTCAGGATTGATTTCCCAAACAGAACTGTTGCTTGCAGCACCAGAACGAGCTACGAAGAGACGTCCGTCTTCAGAGAAGCGGAGATCCATCAAGTCAAGACAATAGCCGTCCTTTATCTCCAACGGAGTCTCTTTTGCAATGTCGAGTCCACCATAGAAGCCAGGAGTGCCGTCGGATGCATTGACAGGCTGGAAGTCAGCATCGAATGCGAAGAGAGCACCAACCTTGTCGCCAGTGTGGTAAACATTATTGCCATTGACGTAATCCTGTACCCAAGACTCTGCCAAGAGAACTTGACCGAAGCCCTTACTTGCAGGATTGTTGTTAACAGCCATACCGCAAGGACCCCATACCTTGAAGGGCTCGCCCACTCTGATAACATCGAGTGAACCCTTGCCGGTAACAGCAATCTCGAAGTTGAGAGCAGTAGGATCAGAACCAAGTTCGCTTGTGGGAACACTTACTCTGTAAGCACCAGCAGTAAGCTCGCCCTCAACAGCTTTAGTGTAACCATTGCTGAACCTAACCTCTGCGGCTTCTGCCTCAGCATTGAGCTTGAAGGTAACATTCACATTGCTGCCAGACAACTTAGCATCCAAATCGTAAGCAAATGCGTTCAGCTGAGGATTAGGCTTATCGTTGGTGTACTGACCAGCATAGTAGTAAACTACGTCGTCGCCGAACAGGTGAGGAGTTGCCTCAACGCCAAGCGTCTGGAACCAATGAGCATTGTCGCCAGTCTGGCCGTTCAGCTTCCAAGCAGTTTCACCACTTGCCAACTGATCAGCTGTAACGAGAGTACCTTCTGCTTCACGGAAGTACTGGGAAACATAGACGTTGGACAAAGTAGCCTTTGTACCACGGCTGGTTGTACGGGAGTTGTCACCGTCTGCACCTACGTTCTCATACTGAGAGAGAATCAAGGTATTCTTGATTTGGAGAGATGCACTAGACCAACCAGCTACACCACCAACGTACCAAATCGGACCTTCACTTTCGCCAACCATGTGGACGTTGACAAGACAGTTGTCGATGACACTGCTTGCACTGCTGTTGTAACCAACGACACCACCGGAAGAAGCATCACCTGCAAGGTTGGGAGCAAAGTACATAGCAACTGCTATCTCACAGTTCTCGACCCTAGCATTGCCAGACATCCAGCGAGTCAGACCACCAGTGAACTGATGGCTAGTGTGGTTCTCACCCGTCAGCTTCAGGTTCTTGACAGTAGCGTTCTGCAACTCATAGAACAGAGAAGCAGGAACATCCAAATACTCGTCGTTGATATAGACATTGGTAAGAGCATGACCCTGACCATCGAATACACCAGCATAGATGTGAGCAGCATTGTCGCCACCTCTGCCAATAGGCAGCATAGCGATGCCAGCCATATCGACATCATTCACGAGTTTACCCTTGACGGTCTTATCTACGTAGTGAGCAATTGCACGATAAGCAGCAAGCTGCTTGGGATTGGAGATGAGGTAGTAGCCATCTTCATCCTTCGTAGGAAGAACTGATGTAATCGCCGGATCGCTTACATTTGCAGCTGCCAGAGCCTCCTCTGTGCTGTAAGATCCGTCCTGGTATGCTTTCAACCATTCCAGAGCAAGGTCGGCGAGGTTGTTTTCCTCTTCAATGCTGAAGAGCATTTCGCCTGTCTCAAACCATTCTTCTTCACCTGTATCTGGGTTCACATCCTTTTCGATTAAGGCCAAGTTGCCTGATCCAATGTTTTCTGCAGCAGAAGCAGCATTGAAGAGAGCAATGTAAGCCTGCTTGCCTTCATAGATAGCCTGGAAGATATCAGAGAACCTCTGTACAAGAGCAGCCTTCTCCTCAATGGTATTAGCTGTTGATACGTTAGAAACAGCATCTTCCAGTTCCACTAACAAAGCTTCGGGGAAGTTGGGAGCAACTGCTGCATTGTCAATATCAAACCAGTATTCCTTGTATTCCTCAATGGTCAAAGCACGAGCTACCATGTTCTCGAGCACCTCGCTGAGAGCATCGCCGGCTTCTTCACCACAGTAGGTCAGTTGGAAGGGACCCCAGCCTGTCCAGTCGTTGCCGTAATGTGTGCCTGGGTTCTTGATACCAATGGTGAGCTTACCGTCTTCGCCTACATAAGCGATGGTATAAACCTGATAACGGCCTGCCTTTGCAGCAATAGCCATACCAGTCTCACCACGAACTACATAACCGATGAGGCCTTCTTCACCTGATTCTGACTGATAGTCGTCATAAACAGGCCAGTCATAAGCCTCCTTAATCGACAGGTTGCAGTTCACACCATCCTCAGCCTCGTCAACTGGAGTATAATCTTCGTAGACAGTTGGGAAGTAGTTGAAGATACCGTTAGCATAAACACCTGCAGCATAGTTATAGCTGTAGCGGTTATTGCTGGGACGGAAAGCAGCATTGATGGCTACGAGATAGTAACCGGGCTTCATGCCTTCGACTGTCTGGTACTGGTCGCCTGTTACATTCCAAGCCTCAACACCAACGAAGGTCTTGCCTTCCTCGTTTTGAGTCTCGCCAAAGCTGTTGCCGAAGCCACCAGTCCAGTTCTCATTCTGCTTGGAGAAGTCACCATTAGGAATCAATACGCTGACATCAGAGCCGGGCTTGTAATCTGCTGCAATAGCATCGGCAAGCCACTTAGCAATGCGCTCTGTCTCGGCTGCGATTTCCTCGGCAGTAGCAGTGTGAACGTCGATGACGTACTCGTAAGTACCGAGAGGATTGTTCTCATCAGGTTCGTCTGCAACATCTGCAGAGAGGTAGTACTCGAGGGTACTGCGAAGTTCACCTGAGAAGGTTTGATTTCCTTCAAGGAATGCCTTTATCTCTTCACACTTGTCAATGTAAGCCTTATAAACGGCAGCATTCTCTGCCACGGCAGCCTTTGCTGCTTTTACGTCTTCCATTGCATTTGCGAAGCTAGCAATAGTAGTAGAGTCGCTCATAGCCTCAATTGCCGCATTCAATGCGTCAATCAAAGACTGAGTAGCGATCACCTCTTCTACATTTTCCTGCTCATAATTCTGAATTACAGGAATTACCTCTTCGAGGTCATCATCAGTGAGAACTGAGAAGTACTGCTCAGCACCATAGATAACAATGCTGTGTTCTTCGCCAAATGGATAAGGATGTACATCATCACCGATGGTTTGATACCATGATGGATCGAGGAATTGCTTACCGTTCAGGTTGTAGCAAAGAGCACCATTGGCAACCTCCTCAAGCGGGAGAGTAATAGTCAGGCGACTTGCTGCCGTGGGATTGTAGTGCTGTTGCTTGTTGTGGTCAACGCCTTCAATGTCTGCCTCGTAGCAGTTGATAACCTGTGCTGAGCCACGAGTGAAGGAGTCGCTTGAGTAAATAGCTGATGCAGGCATTTGGCAAGTACTCCAGCTATTCTTAACTACAGAGCCGCTGCCAGAGTAGCCGCAGATAGCACCTGACTCGACACCGCTGGTAATTTCACCTGTTACCCAGCAGTTGGTAATTATCATGTTCATTGAGCCGCCGGAGCAGACACCGACAATACCTGCTGCGTTACGTGTGGCAACACCAACTTTGCCTTCGAAGCCGACATTGGTTACATAGATCGTGCCGGTGCCGTCGGTTGTGCCAATCACGCCTGCATAGTTGGCTGCATAGATTTCGCAACTTTCGTCGAGAATGACATTCTTAACCACTGCACCGTCGACAACAGATCCTATCAGACCCTGGTCGTTGCCTGTGCTATTGATGACGAAGTTGCTGATGGTGTGGGCCTGTCCGTCGAACGTTCCGGAGAACAATGTTACAGGAATGAAGTTCTCCATGTAGCCATCCATGTCGATGTCGTCCGTCAACTTAGCGCAAGTACCAGGATGCGAGCAAGCATAGTTGCTCCACCATGCAAGCTCTGCGCCATCGCTGATTTCGAACCAGCCTTCAACGGACGTCATGAAGTTTTCGTCGAACTTACCGCAGTTGACACACCAGCCATTCACGAACTGATGAGGAGGAATAACCGGTTCACCAGAAGGATCATTTGTATAGCCACCGGCATCCAAAGGTGTTCCATCACAACTGAAGCTTGAGGATGCAGAATAAACGAGTCCGCCTTCCTTTGCAATAGGCATAGGTTCGGGGTCTGTGCCAATCACCTGGAAGAAGCGATCCAAGCCGCTCTGCTTGCCATTCAGGAAGAATGCCAACTCGCCATTTGCAATACCTGACTCGTTCTCATAGAGAATATACTTATCTGTGTCTTGGACGTCTCTACCTGTAACAGGATTTACAACATATACATTTTCGCACTCAATGTTGCCCGGGTTACGAGATGTGCTGGCAGAGTTCTCTGTGTCTGACTGGGCACTCTGGTCGCCGGCACCGATGACGTTACCGAGCATAGCGCAGTTTGTGAAGTAGGTCTTTGAACCTGCCCAACCGCAGAAGCCACCGACGCGAACGTATGGCGCATTTGCCGGACAAGTAAAGGTTCCTGCATAGATAGTGTTCTCAACATGCCTTTCTATGTTACCCATCCAGCCGAAGAGACCACCTGAGGTGTTGTCGCCTGCAATGGAAGTAGTGATGTCAACATCGGAGAATACGTTGCGAACCAAAGCCATACGGGCTTCACCTGCAATGGAGCCTGTACGGGTTCCGTTTGTAGTAATAGAGCCGTGCAGGATGAGGTTCTCGACATTACCAGCCATTTCTGGCAAGAAGCCTCCATGATCGCCTATATCGGTCATTCCAATGGTTACTGCATGACCCTGACCGTTGAAGTTACCATCAATCCAGTCACTGGGGTTGAAGATGTACTTGCCATCCTCGGCGATGTACTCGATGTCGTTCATCAACTTCAAGTTGAGCTTGAAGCCGTTGCAGATACGGTTCATACCTTCCACGACATCGAAGTCTTCCTTGCTCCTCAAGAGGACAGAGCGGTCGGTCTGGTCGAACTTCTCGGGATCATCAAGATCAAAGTAATTGAAGTTGAAGCAGCCGCAGACAGAACAGATACCGTACTTGTCAAACTGGTGTGCTGCTGACTGACCGCCACCTTGTTCATTGGAGAAAGTGAGGTCGCCCTCTGACTTACCGTCACAATCGGTAGCTTCGGAAGCATACACCTGACCGTTGCCAAATGCTGCGGGGACGGGGAAGGGGTCAACGCCAATGGTTTGAACCCAACCAATGTGACTCTGGTCGTTGTTCAGCTGATAGCAGATGCGACCGTCGGCCAAGTCCTCCGTAGCAACAACGGTTACAGCAGGATTGCTGCCGCCCCAGTCATTGGTGACATAGTTGTTGTAGCAAGCGCCACCAGGACGGTTTGCATAGATGTCCTGATTGTAAGTCTCTACATCAACAGCCTTTACCCTGCTGTCGTTACGGGCAATGTTGCGGCTGAGACCTGTAGAAAGATCGAAAGCGCACTCGTCACTAAGAACAAGACAGTTCACAATGTTGACAGGGTTCTCTGCCCAGCCTACAACACCGCCGCAGTTCTGAGTGGTTGCACCCACGATGGCTGTCTGTGCCAGACAGTTCTCTACGATTGTGCCGCTGTAGCCAACGGCAACGATACCGCCGTGAGTGGCATCGCCAGCCACAGAGCTGTTGATGACGACATCTGACCAGCAGTTGCGGACGATACCTCTGCCCCTACCAACGATACCGCCAGCAAACTTGCTACTGGTAGTAATGGTACCTGTCACCTTCAGGTTCTGGATGACGGCACGCCAACCGATGTAGCGGAAGAGGCCTGTATCCTGAGATTCAGGGAACAAGTTAATCTTGATGGTGTGTCCCTGACCGTCGAAAGTACCGTCATAGCGCTGTCCTTGTGCGTCGGCAACGCCAATCATCGTACCGTCGATGCCAGTGTCTATGTCGGCAGTCAGCACGGCACAGGCATTGACCTCACCACCATTCACGAGTGCAGCGAACTCTTCCCAGTCTGCTGCAGAACTAATCTGATAGACGCCATTCACATCGGAAAGCGCCCACGCAGCTGTGCTGGCAACGCTAAACAGCGCCATCAAACACAGATTCAGTAGTTTTCTACTCATAGAATGATTTGATTTTGGTTAATAAAATAGGTTAATTAATGATTTTTTCTGTTATTTGTTAGGCATAATGCAAAGCAAAGATAGGATTTTTTAGCATTCGCTCAAAACTTTTTAACACTTTTCTTCGTATAACGCGTCTTTTTGCAAAGAAAGTACAAAGCGAGGTCAGCACTCAAACAATTCTGCAAAGGAGAAAGCAGAGAAAAAGGAAAATGAGAGGAAAGAAGAGGGTCGCCTGAAAACCAGGCTGGGCTAATTGCCAAACTAGGCACGTCTAGTTGGCAAACTAGGCACGCCTAATTGGCAAACTAGCCACGCCTAGTTTGAGAACTAACCCTCGTGCATAAAAAAACACCCCCCTGCGGAAGGACCGCAAGGGGCTGAATTATTTGATAACTATAGATTCCACAGGAACTATAGCTACTCTAGAACTGGCTTTTACTGACCCGCCATGATGTTCAGGACGGTTACGAGGTCGGCAATATCTATCACGCCGTCGCCGTTAACATCGGCATCACCTGCAACCTCCTGACCTGCCATTGCATTCAGTACGCTTACAGCATCGGCAATGTCGACTACAGTGTCAATATTGACGTCACCCCTCAACAGGTTCATGTAAACGCCGTTGCGATAGTAAACAACCGAGCCATTGAACAGACGAGGAGTCTCGTCAGTTCCAATCGTCTGGAACCATGCAGGATTGCTTGTATTGCCATCATTGAGCTTGTAGGTAATCTCGCCGCTTGCCAACTGCTCGTCCGTAGCCTTTGTGCCGCGAACTATAGCACCAGTCTTATAGCTGCGCTCGGCATAGTAAACATTGTCTACGTTACAGCCATTACGCGAAACAACGTCGGAAGGATACGAAGTAGGTTCTGTAGCAGTATTGACGTACTGGGATACAATCAAAGTGTTCTTGACGTTGAGAGTACCATCCCTCCAACCGCAGACACCACCGAAGGAATTTGCATTCTCGCCGTAGAAGGTACAGTTGACGAGACAGTTGTTGTAAGTAGAAGTACCGTTG
>JAFYYO010000435.1 GCA_017557475.1 Bacteroidaceae bacterium | reverse complement strand
GGCTGATGTTTTACCCCACCCCTGCTTACCTCCGTCGCAAGCTCCCCAATTGCTCCGCTACCAACGGGCAATTGCCCCTCAGAAGGGAGGGGAGTTTCTCCCCATTACCCGTGCTTCGTTGCCAGTCCTCGCACGTCAGTACTCCAATCCTCGCGTGGATGTACTCGAGTACCTCCACGTTGGTACTGGAGTACCTCCACAGGTGGACTATCGGGATACTGTGCCAAAAGTGTCTTTTATCCCTGTCATTTTGAGGGACAAAACAAAATTAATTGCCCATTTCTTTGTTCGTAAAAGAAAAACCACTAATTTTGCAGGCGAAAACATAACATACACGAACTAACAAACTCACAAACAATGAAGAAAATTATCTACTTATTTTTGATGCTGGTTACGATGGCGCTGGATGCCAATGCATTGGTTACTGTATGTGGCGTGACACCCGATGAGAGCGGTCATTTTGACAGCCCCTTCATCAAGAGCGGCAGCATTATCTGGGACAATGACAGCAAAACGCTCACCTTGGACAATGCTGTTGTGGAATACAGCACAGATAACAAGAATGATAACATTCATCCTATCCGTCTCACAGAAGATGCAACCATCGTCATTCATGGTGACTGCCAACTGACGACTAACGGTTATGTCGCCATGAGACTACAAGGCTCCAGCAGTATTGTTACCATCCAAGGCGATGGCAGCCTCAGCCTCGAAAGCACTTGGTATGACATTTTTGTCAGTTACACGCAACTGACCATCAAGGACATCACATTAAAAACCACCCATGAAATTGCAGATAATTCTTATGGCGGAGGCATCGTCCTGACATTCGACAATGTGAGCGCCGACATCACAGGAGGTGTTTATAGAATCGGTGAAGGCATCATCTTCGAGAACTGCTCTATCACCGAACCTGCAGGTGCCTATGTTGACCACGAAAATTATGGCTATTTCATTGCACATCCTGATGGAGGGTATGCCTATCACATCGTCATCTCGCCTAGCGGCAACAAGCGTGGCGATGTAAATCTCGACAAGCATGTTGATATTGCTGATGCAGTATGCGTTTTGAATGCTATGGCTGGGCAGTCTGTTGCAGGCGATGCAAACGTCAACGGAGACTTTGATGATAAAGGTAATCCTGTAATCGATATTGCCGACCTCGTAACGGTCCTCAACATCATGGCTGGACAGTAAAGTCTAGCGAAGAATCTTCTTCTTGCCGTCTTTCACCTCTTCTCCGTCTAGCACGACAGAGACAATACTCTTGGCTGGCAAGGTAAAACGGGCAACAGCAGAGGTGGCAGCAGCCATCGACATCTGCAGGTTCGAGCTTCCCTGATTGAAGATGACTGCGCCATAACTGCCATCGGGGTTCTGGAAAGCCACATAGCTGACGTCGGAAGTGCCATTACTGATGCTGGCATCGATGCGCTTTGCACCAGGATGAGCAGCAAGGCTTGCGTGAGCCATCACAAAGTAGTGGGAGTTGTAGGAAAGCGTGTGGTAGTCGTTCTGGTCGATATCCACAGCTCCATAGCAGGTCTGGCAGCCTCCATCGCGATTGGGGCCTCGATTGAGGTCGAGCATGAAATTCCACACCATTACAGCTTTGCTCTGCCGAATGACTGTGTTATAGACAAGGTTCTTCATGTCTGCAAGCAGACGAGTTGCGAGGTTGCGACCATCGTTCCAAGTGCCGATGCTCGTTTCCGTGAAGATGACCTCCTTGTCAGGAGACTTTGCGTTGATGTCGTCGAGTTCCGTAACACGACCTCCATAGTCGTGCCAAGCACTACCCACAACAAGTTCGCGACCATCCATATCAGGGTCGAGAGCACCAAAGAACTTGATGGGATAGTCCTGCTGGTCGGAGATGTTGTCGTAGTTATAGTTATGGTCGAAGCAATATATCTTCGTCGTCAGGCCCGCATGAGCAAAGGCGGGAGCAAGCTTGTTGACGAAAGCCGCTTCCTCTGCCCAAGGCATATAGAGGCTGGCACTGTTGCCACGATTAAGTGGTTCGTTCTGAGGCGTGACGGCATAGATGGGAATCCCCTCCGCAGCAAAGGCTTGAACGAAGCGCACAAAGTACTGGGCATAGTCCTCGTAGTAGGCAGGATTGAGCGAGCCACTCGTCCAAGAATCATAGCCCACAGGATTCGACAGGCTCTTTATCTTCATCCACTTGGGACAAGTCCACGGCGCTGCCATAATCTTCAAGTCGTGATTGATGGCAAGAATCTCCTTGAGGATGGGAATGACATATTGCGTCTCGTCAGTATAGAGACGGAAATGTTCGAGTCCAGGCTCGTCGCAAAGCGAATACTCTGTGCTGGAGAAGTCAGAGCAACCGATGCTGATGCGGACATAACTGACGCCATAACCTTTTGTGCGAGAAAATGTTCTTGTCAGGAAAGCCTTTCTTTCGGCAGGAGCCATCTGCATGAGATTGTAGGCGGCACTATAAGTAATGGCATAGCCGAAGCCGTCCATCTCCTGATAGGTCGTAGCAGGCTTAAGGGTAATATGACTGCCGTACTTGGAATGCGAACTTTTAGCTGTCGTATATTCCAACTTCTTGCTACCATCGGCAGTCGTCGTGTAGATGCGAACGGGCTTAGCAAGCGAGAAGGAAGAAGTTAGAAGGAAGATGGAAGAAGTAAGAGTGGCAAGGTACTTCATAGTTATTCTGGCTTCTTAGGACTGGCTCCTGATGTGCCATCCACGGGCTTCTTGGGCGAGGCTCCTGTCATACCATCAAGGACTACAATGGCTGTAGGATTAGGCTTGTAGGTCGCATTCTCGCCCTCAGTCTCGTAGATGCACTGATGGAGTTCCTGTGGCGAGATACTTACGGCATTGCGACTCAGTTCAGGCACATTGTAGCTCTTCAGGAAAAGGATGTTCCATTCGGGGTCTTCCTGAGGAATGGCGAAAGCCTTATGAGCCTTGCCGTCCTTGTCGAAATAAGCAATGAAGAGGCGTGTGTAGTTTGCATCCATTCTGCGAGTACTAAAGACGAACCAACGGCTATTAGAACTCCAACTATGGAAGCTATCCACATCCGGAGAATTAGCTTCGGTCAAGGGATAGCACTCGCCTGTCTGAAGGTCTTTCACCCAAAGGTCGCTCGACTTGTGCCAGATGTGGAACTGTCCGTAATCGCCCTTTGTATAAAGAAGATAACGTCCATCTGGAGAGACTCGAGGCACAGAAACACTCTTACTTTCTGCAGCTGCATTGACTTCCATCTGAGGACGGCCAAAGCTGCGAGTCTTGGGGTCGAATGGAATGGACATCAGGTTGTAACGAACACTGTCGAACTTCAAGAGGAGCTGCTGAGTGATAAGGCTATCAGGTAAGGAAGGGTCGAGCAGGCAATTGCGTTTGGCTGAGCAGTAGTACAAAGTGCGTCCATCAGGAGCCCAGCAAGGGAAGGTCTCCATATCGTCAGTAGTGCGAATGATGTGACACACCTCATTCTTCGTGACATCATAGAGGAGAAGGTCGCTCTTCTCATCCATCACTTCAAGTTTCTCTGGGTAATAGATGTGGAAGGCCTGTCCTGTCTTGTTGGTCGAGAAAGCCACGAGGTTCTCTGTTGGATGCCAAGAGGGATAGACACCACTGGTTATGATGGTGCTGTCCTTAAACTGCACCTTGTGTGCTTTGCCGTCCTGCACAATGATGGTACCACTATGATTGGAACGAACATGGAACAGCATGCTCTCTGTATTACCCATGCGATAGTTGTGGCAATTGATGCAATGGTTCTCTCCATCATTGTACTCCCTGTTATTCTCATAAACAGGCACCTCATCAAAGGTCGTGAGATTGCGCTGGTAGATGCCCAACTGACGATAGAGTTCGTAGCCAGGCTCGATGAGTCGGTAAGTGAGGAAAGCATCAATAGGCTCCTCTGCAACACTAATCTTATATGGCTTGAAGTGTACCCAGCCATCAGGTCGCTTTGCATAGACATCGATGGAGACATCATTCCCCTTGTTTGCCGTAAGCAAAGTTCTCCATTCTGTAGTATCCATCTTAATGATACCGTCCTTCGATGCCGCTGCAAGAAGTTCCTCTCCTTTGCCTTTGAGATGAGCGACATAAGCAGTAGCTAAAGAATCACGAACAATGAAGTTGAGCGGTGCAATGTTTGGTGGCACCACAATGTCCCTGTAATCAGGATAGATTTGAGCCTCAGTGTTAGTTTCCGTGAACTGGTTCGGCACTTCTACCTTTGGTTTGCAACCTAGGAGCAGCAAGGTTGCTGCTAATATATATATATATAATGTATTGCGCATAGTCTTTAGTTTACGCCTGAATTGCTTGACGACAGGCTGGTATATCCTTTCTTAGTTGCTTTGAGGTTTCCAAAGAAGTAGTAATATGGATAGTATCCTTTGTATTTTGGGAAAAGCTCGTATGCATGAGCTGGACGGTCCTTAATGTAAGGCTGAATGTTCTGAAGGAAGGCCTGCAACTGTGGCTGACGGAAATTCAGTCCGGTGAAGTTCTGCATTAGACCAGGATGCTTATTCTCTGCCAACATAATACCGTCCATAATCACACTGGGAGGCGTAGTTCCGATGAGGGGCTCAAGGCGTTCTATAAACTGCGGCATAAGTTTGGTGTAGAGACAAACAATGAGGCTGTTGATGAGCGCATTCTGGCTTCTTCCCTCGACAAGCAAGAGATTGTACCCCATAAAGAGTGGCTGTTGGTATTGGTTCTCGAAGCTGTCGTGGAGAGGTTCCGTCAAACGAATCAGCGCCATCTCCTGATCAGCATTGACCAAGTCTAAATGACGGACCATCTTACCGTACTTCTCGCAGAATTCTCCCTCGAAAGGAACTCGCCGCAAAACCGCAAGATACTTCTCGGCCAGTTCCCACTCTTCACGCATCAAAGCACACTTGGCCGAGAGTTTCAACAGACGAATGGTCGGTCCGGTCATCACCATCTGCTCCATGCAAGCATGTTGTGCAGACTCGATGAAACCGCCATAGTAGTTACCTTCGGGCACATAGAGGGCACTTGCATTATTATGTTCCCAATCCATGCCGTGAACATGTAGCGAGTCATAATCCATGCGGATTTCAAAGAGGCGCTCTGACACTTGCCCTGTCTGTACTAAGCTGATTGCGTAAGAGCAAGCCATCGGGCGATTGCTCATTGTGGCATTGGCACGAGCTAACTTCTGTATACCTGCCCAGTCCTGCTTGTACTCCATTTCCAACAGACGGCAAATGACGCGAACATAAGGTCTCTGCCAATGATCGAAGCCTATAATGGCTGCAAAGCAGAGAATGATGAATGCGAGCTGAATACCATTCTGTTTGGGCGTCTCATCCTTGGGAATACCAATGAAAGCAGGAACGGGCTTGCGACTGAAACTCCTTATAATGATAGCCCAGATGCAAAGAACCACTAAAGCAACAAATGGAATGCCGAAGATAAGTCCAGTTCGAGCCTCGAAGAAAATGTCGAGGCCATGCCAGGTGACTACTGCCATATAAATCAGGGCCGGCAAATATTGGATAGTTCGCCACGAAGCCTTGAGCCTCATGCAATAGCCTGTAAGCCAACTGCCTGTAGTCAGCATCATGGCCAAGAGCAGTCCACCAAGCCAAGGATACTTATAGAGTTGCAGCATAGCTCGTCCAAGATAGCGAAGGACACCATAAGGCTGGCTCAGGATGAACTCCATAAGTCGGGTATCGGCAACCCAGAAGCTGTACTCCCTGCTGATATAGAAGACGCTTCCATAATACCAGGCTGCCCAGAGCCAAGTCAGTAGGAAAAAGATGGGCAGAATAGGCATCAGTCGTTTCTTTCGTTTAGGTGGAGCGACTGGAGTCTTCTGCGGTGCGACTTTTCGAGGCTGAAAAGATGATTTCTTACTCATTTATTTTTATTTGATTACGATATCTGTTTTAATACGCCATGCCTGGTTGGCAAACTAGGCGTGTCTAGTTGGCAAACATAACGTGCCTAGTTGGCGAACATAACGTGCCTAGTTTTATAACTTCTCACTATTTTACTAATATCTTCTTGCCGCCAACGATATAGAGACCCTTAGCGGGCTTGCTTACACGCTGACCTGCGATGTTGTAGATGCTATGATTAAGGTCCTTAGAATCCTTTGAGTCCTTAAGGTCTTTAATACCGTTGGGATCATCCCAGACATAGGTGAAGGGAGAGATGTTCTCAGCAAAGACGAACGAGGAGCCATCAAAGATATACCCATTCTCAGTTTCAGCGAAAGTGCCTGCGCTGACAGTCCGGCTTTGCTCTTTGATGCTGACATTGTCCTTGAAAAGAACAGGTTCGCCTGCGCAGAAGGTTTCAGGAGCGATATCTACAGAACCATCTTCGTTCACGATTCCGAGACCAGCCCAAGTGTTGAAGGGCAATCGGAGTGCCTGATAGCCTTCGCCAGTCTTGGTAAAGGTAATGTCCTCTGCTGTAAACTCTGTCGGAATGAAGAAGGGCTTATCTCCATCGATGACGAGAGTCTGTGCTATGCTGTCAGGACCTACCACATTGACATTAGCCAAGAGTTCTTCCGTTGGCTGCTTCTTATCTGTTTGATCAGGCTTAACATATGCAATGGAGTTAGAGGGAAGTGGGTTCATCTCGCTCTTCCCTGCAGTTCCCGTACCATAATAATATAGGGTATGTGGTGTGGGATTACCCTCATAATATGCAGTCATCTCGCCTCGATATAAAGCGGTACCAAGAGGAACAAGCACTTCATAGCCATTAGCCTCGCAAGCCACAATCTTGAAGCCATCCTGTAGCTTTGCCAGAACATACGATGGTAAGGAGAAGTTTTTCTTGTTAGAGAGATAAACGAGGTTGCCTTCATTATCATAGACCTTAAAGCCGATTGCACCTGTACCAGATATTTTGTAGGTCGTCGTACCAGAACTGGTAGTTGTGGTATAGTAGTAGCCATTGGTTTGATACTCGTCAACATAGTCGCTCCACTGACCGACATCAGCATAGCCGATAGACACTTCGCTATCATAGTTAACGCGATTCGTGCCCGATGGCTTGCCTTCAAACGGACCATTAGAAATGGCAGGAGAAGCTTTGATGCGGTCATCGATGAAGCAGATGCTTGGAGCCTTCGGATAGCGAGCCATATAAGCCTTCGCCGCATCAATGTCTGCCTGAGTTGTCGTTACCCAATAGTTGCTGTAGTCGCCCACAAAGAACTTGTCGTAGGGCTTGAACATACCGTTCACTTCGAAGAATTCGCTTAGGTCGAGTTGTGCTGCATCGCACATCTTCTTAGCCATGTGCAGGTAGTCGTCCTTGCCGTAAGTGATATTGCTTGTTGTAGTATTGCCGTCACCATCGACAACTGATGTGGATGGACCTGTTCGCTTCCGTATG
>JAFYYO010000434.1 GCA_017557475.1 Bacteroidaceae bacterium | reverse complement strand
CTCTCCAAGGGGCGAGGGGGGAGCTGCGCTTTAAGGAACTCGCGTTCGTAGTCGAGGAAGAGATCTTCGCCCGCTTTCTTGCTGCGGCCATATTCGCTGTTGCCAAAACGTCCTGCCAGCGAAGCCTGCTGAGAGGAAGACAGCATGACGGGGCAACGGTTGCCGTGCTTTTTCAACGTATCGAGCAAGGTGGAGGCGAAGCCAAAGTTTCCCTCCATGAACTCGCTCTGCTCTTTCGGGCGGTTGACCCCCGCGAGATTAAACACGAAGTCTGCCTCCCGACAATACTCATCAAGCAGAGAGGGGTCGGTGTCGATGTCGAAGGCAAAGACCTCGTCGATGACCAATCCTGGCCTTGTGCGGTCTTTCCCCTCCTTGATGTGGTTGAGGGCTGCACAATGGTTTTTTCCCACGAAACCTTTGGCACCTGTGACAAGTATCTTCATTCTCGGCTATGCTGGTTATTCTGAACGCAACTCTTTCGACTTCATTCTCGGCTCCAGTCCCAGGTCTTCGCGGATGAATCGCAGCCTCAGCAGGAGCTCTTTCATTTCTTCCACATCGAGGCCGTGGGTGTTATGGCTGTGATAATCCTCGATTGCGGAAAGGGTCTCATTGCCTTCGGTGAAATACTTGTCGTAGTTCAAGTCGCGGCTGTCGCAGGGGATGCGGTAATAGTTTACACAGTCGATGGCACGGGCCATCTCCTCGCGGGTCACCAAAGTCTCGTAGAGCTTCTCACCATGGCGTGTTCCGATGACCTTCACCTCTGTCTGACCATATTTCGGATCAATGCGGGCGTACACTTCCTTCAAGGCCGTAGCGAGTGTCTCGAGGGTGGCGGCAGGGGCTTTCTGCACGAAGAGGTCGCCATTGTGTCCGTGGGTGAAGGCATAGACGACCAGATCCACGGCATCGTCTAATGTCATCATGAAACGGGTCATCTTGGGATCGGTGATGGTGATGGGCTTCCCGCTCATCATCTGTTCCACCCAAAGGGGAATGACGGAACCGCGACTGGCCATCACATTGCCATAACGGGTACAGCAGATGGTGGTGGCGGCGCCCTCGCCAAGGGCTCGTCCCTGGGCAATGGCCACCTTCTCCATCATGGCCTTTGAGATGCCCATGGCATTGATGGGATAGGCGGCCTTATCGGTGGAGAGGACGACGACATTCTTCACGCCGTGGGCGATGGCAGAGAGGAGCACATTGTTGGTTCCCTCTACATTGGTGCGGACGGCCTCCATGGGGAAGAACTCACAGCTGGGCACTTGCTTGAGTGCGGCGGCACTAAACACGTAGTCCACGCCGTTCATGGCGAAGTCGACGGCCTCGCGCTGGCGTACATTGCCGATGTAGAACTTCACCTTGTTGGCTACATCAGGACGATGGGCCTGGAGGAAGTGACGCATATCGTCCTGTTTCTTTTCGTCACGGCTCAGGATTCGTATTTCCTTGATGTCGCTGTCAAGGAAACGGCGGAGCACGGCGTTGCCGAAGCTGCCGGTACCGCCTGTAATTAATAATGTCTTGTCTTTAAATACGGACATGTTCTTTTGTTATGTTACTTCTACGATTAAACATTCAATGATTCCACACAGTTTTTTTAAAACATCGAAAAACACGGAGAAACCCGGATTATTCTTATCTCACACTTTAACTTTGCAGCTGAATACTAAGAGTCTTAAGAACTCTTAAACATAAAACGTTAGATAAAACTATAAAAAGTGATAAGATTAACAGTTTTTGCTTACCTTTGTTGTAGAAAGGAAGGATTAACTGCCAGAGGTCACCCTCGTTCTCACACAAGGCCTGAGCCTATTTTCTGTTGAAGGCCCTCTGGATTCAAGCTGCAAATGCCAGATAGGAAGATAGACTCGAAGTCTAATTAAAGTGATAGCCACTCACAGCTTTCTTTCAGTTAATCGCTTCCACAACTCTTAAAACCGCTACAAAGGTATGAAAAAGATTATTATCGGCATCGACATTTCGAAAGAAAAAATCGATGCAAGTGCGATTGACGTGAGAAACAGCCTGTTGGGAGTGCTAAAACTGGACTATCAGGCATTCGAGAACCGCCCCATGGGCTTCCGGCGCATGCTTGTCTGGGCTAAGCATCTGATCAAGGGTGTCACCCTGGAAGAAGTTATGTTCTGCTGCGAGACGACCGGAGGTTATGATCGCAGCCTGTGTGACTATCTTTTCGCCAAGGGTCTTGACATCTGGCGTGAAAGTTCTCTGCAGATTAAGAAGAGCAGTGGCCTTCGTAAGGGCAAGGACGACAAGGCGGACTCGCTGACCATCGCAGAGTATGCGATGCGACACATGGACAAGGCTGTCTATTACGTTTCTCCCAATGAGACAGTGCGAGAGCTGAAGGCACTGCTGCTTTACCGGCGCAAATTGGAGCAGGAGAAGACCTCGAAGAAGGTACGTGTTGCGGAACTGAAGGCTACTGCAGCCAAGAGCAAGTCCGTCAGCTTCATCCTCCGTGATGCCCAGAAGAGCATCAGGGCACTGGAGAAGAGCATCAAGGAGTGCGAGAAGCAGATTATGGCTTTGTACGAAAGGGATGAGGAGCTGAAAAGGAGCTACGACCATCTTACCTCCATCAAGGGGATAAGCATCGTCAATGCCACGGCCATGATCGCCTACACGAATAACTTCAAGAACATCACCACGTCCAGGAAGCTAGCCTCCTATTACGGGATAGCTCCATTCAGGGAAAAGTCCGGTACGAGTGTCGACAGGAAGGCGCAGGTGAAATGCTATTCAAGCTCCATGCTCAGGGCTTATCTGACCCAGGCGGCCCAATGGACGATCAAGGAACATGGTATATACCGTGACTACTATCTTCGAATGAGTGCGAAGGGGAAGTGCTACGGTGTTATCCTTAACAATGTCAAGAACAAGCTGCTCCACCTGTCGGTGTCGCTGATTGCAAATGACATGGATTACGAGGAGAACCATGAGTTCCTGAGGGTCCAAAGAATGGCTCAGTAGAAATAATTACTCAGATACATATTT
>JAFYYO010000002.1 GCA_017557475.1 Bacteroidaceae bacterium | reverse complement strand
TCGCGATGGTTGACGGTTGTTGTGATTGCTTCCTTGTAGTTGACCTGAGGCTTGCCCTGATTGCACTCAACCTTGAACTCACGCTTCAGACGATCGATGATGATGTCGAGGTGAAGCTCACCCATTCCGCTAATAACGGTCTGACCGCTCTGTTCGTCTGTGCGAACAGTGAAGGTCGGATCTTCTTCAGCGAGCTTGGCAAGTCCGTTGCTGAGCTTATCGAGATCCTTCTGAGTCTTGGGCTCAACTGCGATACCGATAACGGGATCGGGGAAGTCCATCGACTCGAGGGTGATGGGTGCATTCTCATCGGCGAGAGTATCACCGGTATGAATGTCCTTGAAGCCAACACCTGCACCGATGTCACCTGCGCTGATGCAGTCAACGGGGTTCTGGTGGTTGGAGTGCATCTGGAACAGACGGCTCACGCGTTCTTTCTTGCCAGAGCGAACATTGTAGATGTAAGAACCTGCCTCAATCTTACCGCTATAAACGCGGAAGAAGGTCAGACGTCCTACATACGGGTCGGTTGCAATCTTGAACGCAAGAGCAGCTGTCTTCTCGTCCTCATCGGGCTGACGTGTCTCAGTCTCGCCGGTCTCGGGGTTAACGCCTTCGATAGCGGGAGTGTCCAGAGGTGAGGGAAGGAACATGCAGACATAGTCGAGCAGTGTCTGAACGCCCTTGTTCTTGAATGAAGAGCCGCAAGTCATGGGCACGACGTTCAGAGCAAGAGTACCTTTGCGGATAGCTGCGATGATTTCCTCTGTGGTTACAGAGTCGGGATCTTCGAAGTACTTCTCCATCAAAGCCTCGTCCTGTTCAGCAGCAGCCTCAACAAGTTTAGCACGCCATTCGTCGCACTCAGCCTTCATGTCAGCAGGAATCTCTTCGATGTCGTACTCGGCACCCATGGTCTCGTCGTGCCACAGGATAGCTTTCATCCTGAGCAGGTCAACGATACCCTTGAAGTTCTCTTCTGCGCCGATAGGCAATGCCACCACAACAGGGTTAGCACCCAAAACGTCTTTCATCTGGCGAACAACCTCGAAGAAGTCTGCACCTGAGCGATCCATCTTGTTGACGTAACCCATACGAGGCACGTTGTACTTATCAGCCTGACGCCAAACTGTCTCGGACTGGGGCTCAACGCCGCCTACTGCACAGTAGGTAGCGACGGCTCCATCGAGTACACGCAGAGAGCGCTCCACTTCTGCAGTGAAGTCCACGTGTCCCGGAGTGTCAATCAGGTTGAACTTGTACTTATTGCCGCCATAGTTCCAGTATGCTGTGGTTGCAGCAGAAGTGATGGTGATACCACGCTCCTGCTCTTGCTCCATCCAGTCCATAGTGGCGCCGCCTTCGTGCACCTCGCCTATCTTGTGGGTCTTACCCGTATAGAAGAGGATACGCTCGGAGGTAGTTGTTTTGCCGGCATCAATATGGGCCATGATACCGAAGTTACGCGTCAAATGTAAATCTTGTTTTGCCATTCTTGTTAATCTAAATAATCTAAATGAAAACTAATCGTTTGAAGTTAAATAGTCATTTAGTTATTAGAAACGGAAGTGAGCAAATGCACGGTTAGCTTCTGCCATACGGTGCATATCTTCTTTGCGCTTGAAGGCGCCGCCCTGCTCATTGTAGGCGTCCATGATTTCGGCTGCGAGCTTGTCGGCCATTGTCTTACCACCACGCTTGCGAGCAAACTGAATCATGTTCTTCATGCAGATGCTCTCCTTGCGGTCAGGACGAATCTCAGTAGGAACCTGGAAAGTGGCACCACCGATACGGCGGCTCTTTACCTCCACCTGAGGAGTGATCTTGTCGAGGGCTTCCTTCCAAATGGTGAGGGCGTCCTTCTCCTCGCTGGCCATCTTAGTCTTTACAATCTCAAGAGCATTGTAGAAGATCTCGTACGAAATGCTCTTCTTGCCGTCAAACATCAGGTGGTTGACGAACTTTGATACCTTCACATCACCGAAAACGGGATCGGGAAGGATGATTCTTTTCTTTGGTTTTGCTTTACGCATTGTTTTGTTTGTTTTTGTTCAGGGTTGTTTTCTTTGGTCTTCAACGCCTCCACTGGGACATTTACTCAACCTTACTTACAAGCCAAAACGGGATTAATGATTACTTCTTGGGACGCTTTGCTCCATACTTTGAGCGGCGCTGGGTGCGACCTGCTACACCAGCGGTATCAAGCGTACCGCGAACGATGTGATAACGTACACCTGGAAGGTCCTTTACACGACCGCCACGAACCAGCACAATGCTGTGCTCCTGCAGATTGTGTCCCTCTCCGGGGATGTAACTGTTCACTTCTTTAGAGTTTGTTAAACGCACGCGTGCGACCTTGCGCATCGCGGAATTAGGCTTTTTAGGTGTTGTGGTGTAAACGCGAACACAAACGCCACGACGCTGCGGACAGTTGTCCAGAGCGGGGCTCTTGCTCTTGTCTACCAACACCGTACGGCCTTTTCTGACCAATTGTTGAATTGTAGGCATTGTTTTGTTGTTTTATTATTTATATATTATGTATTATTATCTATAATGTATAGGAACGTGCCCATTAGGGCCATTCGGGGTGCAAAGGTACGACTTTTTATTGAAACGGCAATCACACGCTTCTCGAAAAAGCACCCAAACAGGACGAAAAATGCAACTTTTAAGATAATTTAACAGTTTTGGGCAGTCGTTAGGACAATTTATGCATTAAAACTGAATGAAAAGAGCGAGATGAAACAGACGCTTTCTCTTGTGTCGAGACCAAACACTCCCTGTCTAATTCTCTGTCCTCGCACGTGAGGACTCCAGTACCAACGTAAAAGTACTTCAGTACCTACGTGGAGGTACTGGAGTCCTAACGTGGAGGTACCGACGGAAGTACTGGGCGATTTATGGCTTTTGACTGTATTGTTTCAGTCCTTTCTCGAGGAAGTTTCGATAGGCAGGAACGTCCTCATTATAAGAATAAGAGCCTGTGAGAGGATGGCCTTCGTTGTCAATCAGGACATAGAACGGCTGAGCATTGGCGCCGAACTTGCTTCTCTGCAGGTAGCTCCAACGATCGCCAACGGTTCGAAGCGTCACATTCTGACCATTTTCCTGTACAATAAGCTTCTCTGGAAGCGGGGTTTTCTCATCAACATAAAGGGTGATGAGGACGTATTTCTCTTTCATGAGGTCGGCCACTTGCGGGTCTGTCCAAACGGCTGCCTCCATCTTTCGGCAATTTACACAGCCATAACCGGTAAAGTCAATCATAACCGGCATTCCGTGAGCCTTGGCATAAGCCATTCCCTCGTCGTAGTCGTTGAAGCGAGCTTCTACCGAAGCGTCTCCGAGACGGAAGTCTTGTGTGCTCATAGGAGGAGCGAAAGCGCTGACAGCCTTACAGGGAGCGCCCCAAAGACCCGGCACCATATAGAGGGCGAAGGCAAAGGAGGCAAGCGCCATGAAGAAGCGAATCACGCTGGTTTTCGGGCGTTGAATGACTTCACCCATCTCGTCGTACTCGTCCTCGTCGTGTGGGAAACGAATCCATCCGATGAGATAAGCTCCCATGAGGGCAAAGATGACGATCCACAAACAGAGGAAGACTTCCCTATCCATCAAGTGCCAGCCGTAAGCGAGGTCGGCCACGCTGAAGAACTTCAAGGCAAACGCAATCTCCAAAAAGCCGAGACAAACCTTGATGCAGTTCATCCAGTTGCCACTCTTGGGCATACTCTTGAGCCAAGCTGGGAACATAGCAAAGAGGGTGAAAGGCAGAGCGAGAGCCAACGCAAAGCCCAGCATTCCGATAGTTGGCGCTAAAAGTGAGCCAGTTGTGCTGACCTCGACAAGCAGGAAACCGATAATCGGACCCGTGCAAGAGAAGCTGACCAAGCTCAAAGTGAACGCCATCAGGAAGATGCTCAAGAGGCCCGTCGTACTGCTCGACTTCTTATCTACGGCGTTTGTCCAGCTGCTTGGAAGTGTTATGTCGAAGCCTCCGAGGAAACTTGCGCCAAAGACGAGGAGCATCAGGCAGAAGAAGATGTTGAAGATGGCGTTCGTGCTGAGTGCATTCAGGGCGCTTGCTCCAAAGATGAGGGTTACGAGAAGTCCCAACAGAACGTAGATTACGACGATACTGATGCCGTAAGTTATGGCGTCGCGAATGCCCTTCTTCTTGTCGTCAGTTCGCTTCAGGAAGAAGCTTACCGTCATAGGAATGATGGGCCAAACGCAAGGAGTGAGCAGAGCAATCAGTCCTCCGAGCACGCCAAGCAGGAAGATTCCCCAAAGACTCCTGTTCGAGGTTTGCGAGCCTTCCTCGAAAGCCTTCAACTCATCCACAACAGGAGCCCAAAGATTATTATCTGCGAGAACCAATGTGTCTGCCTGAACAAGCTCTTCTGCCGTGATTGTATCCTCAACGACGGCTTCCTTCTCCTCTTCTTTAGGCTCTTCTACGGCTTTTTCTGGCTCAGTTGTCTGAGGTTTGCCTTCACCTTTGAAGCTGAACTCCACATTGGTGGGGGGCATACAACTCTCGTCGTTGCAGGCTCCAAAGGTCAGATAACCAGCCACTTCGTACTCGGGTTCAGTAATGGTGAAACGCTGAACGAACGACGCCGAACCTTCCATGTAGCTGACTTCCATGCCGAACATCTCGTCCATAGCCTTGTGGAGTTTGCCCGTAGCCTTCAGTTTGCCGTCAGGTTTCAGCCCTTTCTGTTTCTCGAGAGTCAGTTCTGCGCGGGTCGGTCCGCCATCGGCAATGTCCGTCCCATACACATGCCAACCTGCATCGGCAGTGCCCTGAAAGACTATCTCAAGAGCGTCGTCGCCCACTTTCTTCTGGCTTGCAGTAATGGTGACGGGATTATCGAACTGTGCCACGACTGCAGTCAAAGCACATATAAATAAGGTAAGGAGAGAAATGATGCGTTTCATCTGGTTTGTCATATTTTGCCCTGCAAAGTTACGAAAAATAGTGAAAAGTGAAAAGTGAAAAGTGAAAAATTTCAACACTCCACGCTTAGTTTGCAAACATAACACGTTATGTTGGTCATCATAACACGTTACGATTGCGATCATAACATGTTATGATTGGCTTCGTAACACGCGTCGTTTGGCAATTAAGCATGCTTCGCTGTGAACACAACACTCGCAACTCCCCGCCCCTTAAGGGGAGGGGCAAGAGCAAAGCGAGGGGTGGGGTTAGTTTTGTCCTACTCTATCACCCCACCCCAGCCTTCGGCCACCCCTCCCCTCAAAAGGGAGGGGAGCAAAGCTGCCACGTTAACTTTTCTCACATCACAGCCCAAATCTTCTCTCCTTTCATACTTTGACGCATATCTATGATTTCCATGATGTTGCTGATAACACTACAAACACCCAGAGTCATCAGCAAAGAGAGACCTGTGGCGGCAAGGAATCGAGAGTTCTGAGCGAGCCAAACCAGGAAACCAGTCTGAACATTCAGGTTGAAGAGGGGTTCGTTGGCTGGGGTAGAAAGCAGCCACCAAGTACTGATTCCGCCGCTGATGATGCCTACGATAAAGACTGCGACCATCGCCATTTTGTAGCGACGAAGGGTTCGCTCCTGATATTGTTTGAC
>JAFYYO010000052.1 GCA_017557475.1 Bacteroidaceae bacterium | reverse complement strand
CCTGATTGTTGAATCTAAACAACACTATTATGTCGATACGTTCCAATTCTCTACCACTGAGAGGCGATTTGTCGCCAGAACTGCAAGACATCCTCAGACGGAATGGTATGCAAGCGCACATCATCCGTCAGGGCGATGGCTTCCAGTTGGCAGTTCAAGGGCATGACTCTCCGCTTCTCACCTATCCCATCTCTGCACAGCAGATGAAAGCCATGACAGACTGGGGTACGAATTATGCCAACAAGAATGCCTACAACACCTTTGCAGCTCTTGTCGGCAATGACTTTTATGTTCCAAGGAACTTCGTACACGCCCGTAATGCCAACGGACGTGTTGCCATGGGACTTCACGGCTATAGGATTGGTGTCGGTGAGTATGGCCGTATGGCTTGGGACAGACGTGGGCTGCATCCTATGTGGGGTATGCACGACCGCTTCTTCTTAGGCTGGACACCTCGACAGCAAGCAGGATTCCACATGCGACGTGTCGGTGGTGCGCTCTTCATGCAGGGTGCTCCAATGGTTCCAGACCGTCCAGATGGACGAATTAAGCCAGGAGAGTTGCAGAATGGCGGTTATGGTTTCTACTACAAAGGACAGCAGACTACCGTGCAGCCTCCAAAACAGGATGTGCTTGCCAACCTTCAGACCGTCATCACCCCTATGGAGGTTGCTCCACGTAGGCAGGAACCAGCCAAACCATATAATGAGCTTATCACCTCAAAGGTCTATTTCTCAAATGAGAAGTTCAAGGAATGTCTGGACAGTCACGGCATCGTGATTGATCCAGAGAAAAAGACGCTCACCATCCAATCCTCTGCCACCAAGCAGGATTTCGTCTATGACCTGACTGAAGAAGAAGTCAAGAAGCTGACAAGCAACTCCATCAAGGAAGTGCCTATTCAGCAGCGTCTCGATATTCTCAATAATGTCATCAAAGGCGACTTCAACGAGAAGATTACGATGGATATGCTCAATTCCAAGGTGCAGATCGGCATCAAGCTCAAACCAGAGGTCGAGGCAGAGCTGAATGACCGCCAGACACAGATACTGGAACAGACGAATATCCCCTTGACGATGGACGGCAGACAGGTTCAGTTGGAACCAGAAGACCGTTCTGTTGCCCATGTTGACGGCAGTGCCCTCTATGAGCTTAATGAGGGCAAGGCATGGTATCGTGAGGGAAAGCATGGTCGTGAAGTTAACGTCGATGACATCAAGGTTGAGCCAGTCAGGAATGAGCAAGGCGAAATCGAGAAGAATGAAAAGGGCGAAGCCAAATACCGCATGACGGCTGTCATCAATGGTGAAAGTATCAGCCATGAGATTACTCAGAAGCAATATGATAAGTTCATGGCCATCGATGACTATCATCGTATGAAGCTCTTCTCCCACATCTTCAGTGAGGTGGATATGAAAAACATTCCTGGTATGCACACCAGCTTGGGGGCAAAGATCGGTGGAGCCTTGCTTGCCGGACTTGCCATCACAAACGAGTTGACCCATGACTTCCACCATCACAGTGGTCCTTCTGTTTT
>JAFYYO010000433.1 GCA_017557475.1 Bacteroidaceae bacterium | reverse complement strand
ATCAGCAGGCTTTGGCAGTGATGGCGCTCAACGAAACGCGTTGGGATGTAGAACGAAGGTTCCGTGAGTGGGCTTGGGTCAACTATGATTTCATGATGCCGGCAGGTCATCTCAACGACAACAGCGAGCAGGGAGCCCGGAAGTTCCGCGAGCTCAGCAAGGACAACGCTTGGCTGGCAAGCAAGCGAGGCACTTATGAGCAGATGGTTCGCCCAGAAGTTCGAGAGGCTTACAAGCAGGAGATGGACCTTCTCGTTGACCAAATCTACAAGTTGAACCAGCCGAAGAAGCATACCTTCCTATTAAAAAAAATAGATTTCACTGCCCCTGCGGCAACGAGCAAAATGGGTAATATGCGCCTCCTCTATTGGAATATACAGAACGGAATGTGGGACGGCCAGCAGGATGACTACCAGCGCTTTACCTCGTGGGTAGCCGAGCAGAAGCCCGACATCTGCGTTTGGTGCGAGGCACAAAAGCTCTACAAGACGGGGACTGCAGACTCGGAACGAGAGACGGAACAGGAATGCCTGGACCGCTGGAAGCGTCTGGCAGCAAGATACGGTCACACGTACATCTACCTGAGCGCTCATCCCGACAACTTCCCGCAGTTAATTACCTCGAAATACCCAATGGAATGCGAGAAGCTCATCAGTGGCAACGCCGACACCATCGTGTGTCACGGCGCCTCGTGGTACAAAGTGCGAATCGGCAAGAAGAACGTCAATCTCGTCACTCTCCACACTTGGCCGATGGGATACGGCTTCAAGGTTCCCAAAGATAAACAAAATGAGAGCCGAGCCAACTTCGAGGGCGACAAGTTCCGCCGTGCTGAGATGGAGTACATCTGCAAGCAGACCATCCTCTCTCAACCGAAAGCCGAGAAAGAACTATGGGCCATGATGGGCGACTTCAACTCCGTTTCGAGGGTAGATAACAGCAAATACCAACTGCCCGAGGACTCTCCGAAGTTCCTCGTACACGACTTTATTCGTGAGCATACGCCTTACGAAGACCTCATCAAGACACTCTATCCCGACAGTGTTGTCTCGTCGACTGGCGGCGGCTCGCGCATCGACTTCATGTACCTCACACCTCAACTCCGCAAGCACGTCAAGAAAGCCGGCATCGCCAACGACGCTTACACGAAGCCCATCAGGAATCCTCAGAAGATTTCCAACTTCTGGCATCCCAGCGACCACCTGCCCATCATCGTGGACTTCGCTCTGTAAGTCCGTTCCCTCGACCTGTCTAAATCTTGAAACGCAAGTTGCGATTATAGAAACGCAGCCTGCGATTGTAGAAACGCAGCCTGCGATTGTAGCATCTCAAGCTGCGTTTTAAGAATGTAATGTGGCAAAAGGAAGAATTACTCAAGCCACCAGACCTTTTCTCTTAGGCTTTGTGAGGGAACTTACTTCCCGAAGTTCCTTGAGGCGTAGGGCAGTGCTATACGCAAAGCCGTGTGCCAGTACTCCCAGTTGTGCACGCCATTGCGCACACGCAGCTCGTCGTGAATCCATGCCGAACGCATGAGCTGGTGCATCTTGACGCTCTGGTCGAAGAGGAAATCATCGTCGCCACAGTCGAAGAACCACTTAACTGTGCGCAGTTTCGCCTTAGTCTCCTCGTCCGCTTGCTCAACGAAACGCAGGGCACTATGCTCCTTGACTGCTTCGCAGACATAGTAGCGCTTGTCCTTCTCGCCGCCAGGACCGACGTTGTTACTCTCATTGTCGAGCCACGGACTCATGGCATAGCAGGACGAGAACATGTCTGGATGCCGCTGACAATAGACGGTGCTGCCGCCACCACCCATCGAGAGACCCATCACGGCTCTGTGCTCTTTGTCCCCCACAACCTTGTACTTTTTCTCAACAGCCGGCAAGAATTCCTGGAAGAAGAAGTCCTCGTAGCTCCAGCCAGGCATGTTGAAGTAGCCGTTCCAAGTATTGTGTGTGTCGGGGCCACCTGCATTTGGCATGACGATAACAACGGGGACGCACTCGCCAGACCCTATCAATTCATCGACAACGGTCTGCATCTGCCCCTTGTCTCGCCAGGCACGATAGTCGTCGCTCAAGCCGTGAAGGAGATAGATGACTGGGTAGCATTGGACTTCATTTTTGCCGAATCCATCGGGCAAATAGACATTCAGAGCCACATCGGCAGAGAGGATTTGGCTCTTCACTGTGTCGGTCACGATTCGGCCTGCAGCCATAGGCAGGCAAAGGAGCAGCAAGAGGGCTGCAAAAGCTGTTTTCTTCATATATTTGTTATTGTATTGTTGCCTTTTCTTCGCAAAACCCATAATCCCCGAACACTTGGTTCGTGCCGGGGATTAAGGTTCCTGTCATCCGACAAAGGTTGGGGAGGTGCTTATTATTCGTCAGCCCAGATGTCCCAACTGTCGTCTTCTTTGCTCAGGGCTTTATCGCCGTCGACCGTATCACCACTAATGATGGGCAGACTCTCTGCCAGCATCTGTGCTGCCTGAGCCTCTTCTATCTGAATGATTGGTTTAATGTATCTCATTTCCAAATCCTGATTTGAAGACTGTCGTCTGTAGTTAGTTATGTAATATTCTCTTCCTGTTGACAATGTAGAGCCCCTTTTGCATCTTCTGGACACGCTGACCGGCAAGATTGTAGATTACGTTTGCCTCTCGTCCATTGTCCGTTGCGCCAATGGTGTCTATAGCAGTAGTATCATCAAAACCTATGATGAGGTCGGCAAGGATTGGCATGTGGTCCGACGTCACCTTGTCGTTGACGACTTCGTATCTTACCTTCTCCACACCTCCAATTGGGTCGTAGCTAATGATATTGTCGATGATGTAGATGCCATCGCTCCAAGTCGGGGTAGTGAGGTCGGAATGATACGTGAAGCCATTCTGTTGCAGATAAGCAGTAAGTACGCCTCGAGCGCCCTGCATCTCGTCGTCTGTTCCGTCATCGTTGAAGTCGCCGGCAATAATAAAAGGCTTGCCTATCTCAACCCAACGCTCAGCCTCAGCCTTGATGATAGGACCTGTGCCACGCCTTGCAGCGGCAGAGAGGCCAACGTGAAGACTTGCAAAGACATAGTTCTGGAACTCTGCAATCAGCATACGTCTCGGTTCAAAGTCGGACGTTAGAGCCACGACCCTGACAGAGAGTGGCAGTTCCTTCGAAAGGATGCCGATGCCATAGCCGGTCAGAGCGCTGCAAAAGATGCCGTACATGCCTGTGGCTTCAGCCAGTTCCTTTACCTGATACTTGTAGTTGGAGCGCGAAGAGAAGACGCTGTCAACTTCCTGCAGAGCCACCACATCAGCATTCTGGGCAGAGATAACACTTGCTGTGCGCGGCAGATTAAGGCTGCCGTCGTTGCCTGCGCAATGCCTTACATTATAGCTGAGCACACGCAGCGGCTCCTTCT
>JAFYYO010000432.1 GCA_017557475.1 Bacteroidaceae bacterium | reverse complement strand
GTTTAGAGGTATGTTTAATTTCGTCCTCGTCGAAAAACTCTTCCAACTCTATACGATGGTTCTTCACGATGGCATTCACGGCAGCCCATTTGCTTGTGAATACCCCTGCACACTCGCGATGGCTCGTGCTGTGCCAAGCGTCCGTCTCATACACTACAAAAATCTGTCTCATACGGTTTCAATTTAGTTGAGGGAATAGGCAGCATTTTCGCCACCTATCCCCGTTATCAATCAATGACCTATTTCAGAGGTGATAAAGTCAATATGGCCAGCCACAATGTCATCCTCATAAATCTCATGGGTGTTTCCTCGGTCGTTCTTCTCGTCACCGATGATGGTAAGGTCGCCGTCTTTATCTACTCTGACTGAAAGGATTACCACGTCGCAAGGTTCTTCATAGTCATAGGCAGCTACAATGGGGCATTCTCCCTCGAAGTGCCACTCATAGCCATCATCCACCTTGTCACCATGCAGACGAAGAGCTGCTTTAAGCTCCTCCTGCTCACGGTGCTTTATCTCCTGCACACTTTCATAGATGGAAAAGTCTTTCAGCCTTGCATGACGAACGACATGCAACTCCTCTCCGTTCGTCTGACAGATGCCATACTCATGGAACTGCACCGGCACATAGTCGATGGGTGCTACCATCCATGAAATGTTGTTGAGCGAATAGTCGTGCTCTGCCAGGAACACCTCGATGTCCTCCTCCAGCATGTGGTCGGGAACGTTCAAAACCTCGATGCGCAAGTCTGCGCTGTTCATTACGATAATCTTCATAATCTTCTTTGTTTATAGGGTTATACATTAGTCTTTGTCATAGAGCCGTGAGAGAAACGCTTGCAGTTCCTCGTCCTCGATGTCAGCAAGCTTGCAAGGCTGGAACTCCTTGTCCTGCTCAATCCTCAAAGTGCCAAGTCCGTAGTCGCTTGCATCATAGGTGACGCTCGCCATTTCGTTTGCTGACTGGTAGCCGTATTCCGTCTCATGCAGTCCTGCCACGATGCCGTAGAGTGTGAAGTCATCACCCTCTGGCTGCCCTTCCATGATATACCAGCGGATGTTACCAAGGTAAAACACTGCGATGCAGAGTGCATCCTTCTTCTTTGCGTCCTGAGAATACAGGGGATAACTGCTCAGAGCCTCTGTCAGTTCTGGCGTTATCAGTCGGTTGTTGAATTGCTTTGTTGCCATATTGCTTAAATTTTTTATTTCCCTTTTATCAAAGCCTTTCGGCTGTGTGTCGGGAAGATTTTTCTGCTTTCAGAAGTGCGGAGAGGTCAAATAAGGCAAGACTGGCGTGAAGAATACGCTTTAAGCACTTGCTGCCTAAAGGAAGATTGTTCACAAGACACGCCTTGCAGTTTGGCGAATCCAAGGTAACTTCGCAGAAAAATGATTCCCGGAAACACAGGGCCGATATGATGCCGTAAGGGGTAGGAAGTATGAAAGACCTCGTAGAGTGTCAATCCTTGAAAAATGTATGACGGTGGGAAGCGGAAAAGGCACGACGGCTAGAACGAACACAAAGAGCGAGTGAACCATGACAATTCGGAATAGGTCATCAGACTGAGCTGGCGCAGAATGCTGTCAGCCCTGTCGATGCCAAGGGAGAACTGCCATAGTCCTCTCGCCGTTCGTTCCGTTCTCCACCAGTGCCATCGGCTCTGATGAAGAACCCGTCCTGCTGTTCCGCTATGGGTGGGCGAAGTTTATTGGTTAATATGGGAGAATAATCGAGGAACGAGGCTAACGGCATTGCCAGGGCAAACTATCCGACGGATGGACTTGCTTCAGATGCTGAGCATGTACGCTCTGCGATCATCCTCTGCAGGTGAAGCCAGTCGTTCCGTGTTTGCCCCTCCTGAAGAATGTGTACTTGGTCAGTGCAGCCCCGCTTCATCGACCGAGTACTCTTTCTTCGGGACATTGCAGTGACAGACAGTGAATGAAAGCGTCCTGCCGTTTACAGCAGGACGCGCAGGTGTTCAGCACAGTACGGCAGTAGCCCAGTCGATGGGCTTTCCCTCCTGCTTCATCTTCTCAATCAGAGCCTTAATCTGCTCCTTCTTCTTGTCGGTCATATCCATGATAGAAAGAATTGTGTGCCGGAATGAGTGAAAGGTTATCCGTTTCTTTATGCCGGCCTTTTTCAGCCAGTCCTTTAGAGGATGCTGAGCCATGATGATTTCAAAGCCCTCAAAGACATGTCCGTTGATTGTCTTTCGTCCTTGTGAAATCAGTTTGTATGCTTCATCGCTGATAGGTATCATGTTTCGTGCCTTTGTTTTCTGGGCATAGAACTCG
>JAFYYO010000431.1 GCA_017557475.1 Bacteroidaceae bacterium | reverse complement strand
GTTCAGGGCTATTATCTCAGCACCTCCAGCATCAATTATTCTGCAAATAGCTACTATACGATTGCCAACGCAAGCGGCACCAACCTCGTCACCTACTCGGTAGAGGCAAGTTTTAGTAGTAGGCTGTCGCTCTTCACAGCCACAGGTATGACAAAAGGCAGCAGCTATACCATCAAGTCTAGCACAACTGCTCCAACTAACGCAACGAGTGCTTGGCACGGAGTTTACTTGGGTAGTTCCGCCTCGGGCACAACCTCTGTGCTGAACTTCACAGCACAATAATAAAAACTAGGCGTGGCTAATTCGCAAACTAGCCACGCCTAATTTGCATATTAGCCACGTCTAGTTGACCAACTAGCCACGGCTAATTTTTTTAGAAGACTGCCCGAACGATTTGACAGACGTTGTCGGGCTTTGCCATAGTGTAGTAGTGGATGGCTGGGACGCCGTGCTCGAGGAGTTCGCGACTCTGCTGGATGGCCCATTCGATGCCTGCCTGGTAGGCTTCCTCGGCAGTCTTCGTCTTCTTCATCAGGCTGACGAGCGGCTGCGGAATGTCAATGTGGAAGCTTCGCGGAAGCAGGTCGATCTGCTTTTTCGACGAGATGGGTTTGAGTCCAGGAATAATCGGAACGTCGATGCCAGCCTTTCTACAAAGGTCTTCAAACTGGAAGAACTTCTCGTTGTCGAAGAACATCTGAGTCACTATATAATTGGCTCCGGCCTCTACCTTCTTGCGAAGATTCTGGATGTCGCTCTCCAGGTTTGCTGCCTCGAAGTGCTTCTCGGGATAACCCGCCACGCCGATGCAGAAATCGGTACACAGTCCTTCCTTCACCGTGGGGTCGAGATACTGTCCGCGATTCAGGTCGCTAATCATCTCGACGAGTTCCGAACTGTGCGAGAAGCCGTCGGGCTCGGGGATGAAGTGCTTTTGTCCTGGCAAAGCGTCGCCTCTCAAAGCCATGATGTTCTTGATGCCCAGGAAGTGGAGGTCCAGTAGTTCCGACTCGACTCGACTGCATGAAGAACCGCCGCAAATGACGTGTGGAACGATTTCCAACTCGGGATAACGGCGCATGATGGCAGCTACGATGGCGACTGTGCCAGGTCGCTTCGCCAGAGTCATGCGGGTGTAAGTGCCGTCGGCATTGGGCACGTACTCGATTTCGTCGCGATGGCAAGTGATATTGATGAAGGGAGGTTGGAACTCCATCAAGGGGTCGAGGCTCTGGTAGAGACGGCTCGCGTCGCTGCCCTTCAGGGGAGGAACGAGTTCGAAACTGGCGAAAGGACGCCGTTTGCCATTCAGGATGTCGATGACTTTCATGTTATGATTGTTGTGTTATGAACTTTGATAAGAGTTGCTCGCCTTCCTCGATGGTGATTCCTCTGCGCTGACAATAGTCGGCAAGCTGCTCGCGGTCGATACGGCCAACAGGGAAGTAAGTGGCTTCGGGATGCTTGATGAAGAGACCACACACGGAGGTCGAGGGAACGATGCTGTAGTGGTCAGTCAACTTGACGTCCAGTTTTTGCTCGGCCTCCAGCCTGTCGAAGACGATGCGCTTCAGCGAATGATCGGGACAAGTTGCATATCCAAAGGCAACTCGCAGGGCTTTTTCGTTCTCGTAATGTTGTTTCTGAAGCCACTCGGCTGCCGCTTCTGCCAGACGGGCACAGAGTGCATGCGTCATCAGGCGTTCCTCTTCGCTTTCTGCTTCCTGTAAAGGTCTGGCAGTCACCAGGAAAAGTCCGATAGGAGAGGGTTGTTTCTCGTCGAAGTAATCTACGAGACAGCGGTAATGATATGTTGCTGATTGGCTGCGAAGCATCGGCAAAGTTTGTCCGTCGGCACAGAGAACAATGTCATTTCCCTGCCTTTTCGCAGCCTCTTCCTTATATAAAATATCAACTTTCAGCAGTCCTTTTTGCAAGAGAGACTCGAGGAATTGCTTGCCTTCGTGCAGTGTCTTCTCTGCTTCAGGGTTGACCAGGAGCTGCGGCAGCGTTTCGCCCTTGAATCCCCAGAACAGCAGGAACATCCGCCAGTCAATGAGCGGAAGCAGTTCCTCGCATTGAACATTGAACATTGAAAATTGAACATTAATTGGTTCGCTGTTCTGCCATTCGAATTTTGGTGCAAGACGATTGGCTTCCTGATAGGGTGTGAGGGGTGTATGATGCTCGTTGTAGGCATCACGAATCTGTTGTTGTTCAGCCTTCAAATCCTCGATGAAATGGGGCAAAACTGAGGTTAATCGCTTTGCTAGCACTGATGTTTGGGAGGCATCGCCACCATAAATGACCAGACCATCGTAGAGAGGAGCCAACTTTACTGCAGTATGAACGGCCGAGGTGGTTGCGCCTCCGACCAGGATAGGCACGTCGAGCCTTTCTCTTTGGAAGGTCTCGCAAAGTTTTTCCATCTCCTTCAGCGACGGCGTTATCAAGCCGCTGATGCCGACGAGGACAGGCTTGTGCTGTCTCGTGGCCTCGAGAATCGTCTCGCACGGCACCATAACGCCGAGGTCAATCACTTCGAAACCGTTGCACGCAAGCACGATGCCGACGATGTTTTTGCCGATATCATGCACGTCGCCATTGGCTGTGGCGAGCACCACGCAAGGCCGGACCCCCTCTGGCTCCCCCCTAAAGGGGGAGGAGTCCTGTGCTGTGAGAATCGCCACGGCATCCTTCATGACCTGAGCCGAGCGGACAACTTGGGGCAGGAACATCTTTCCTTCGCCAAACAAGACGCCGATGTGCTCCATTGCCGCCATGAGTGGCTCTTCGATGACCTTAATCGGCTGACCGTACTTGGCAAGCGCCTCAGGCACATCTTCCGCGAGATGACTGCTGTCGCCCTTCGTCAAAGCGAGTTTCAAACGCTCCTCAATAGGGAGTGAAGAGTGAAGAGCGGAGGGTGAAAAGTGTTCTGCGACAGATTCTTCACTCTTAGTTCTTAGTTCTTCACTCAAGGCAAGTAGCCTTTCCGTTGCTTCGTCGTCGGTGTTCAGAACTACATCCTCGACGGCTCGAAGCAGGTCAGGTTCGATGTCGTCGTACACCTGGAGCATCGACGGATTGACGATTGCCATATCGAGACCTGCATGAATAGCGTGGTAGAGGAACACCGAGTGCATCGCCTCCCTTACCTTATTATTACCGCGGAACGCGAAAGAAAGGTTGCTCACACCGCCACTTGTCTTCGAGTAGGGTAGGTTCTTCTTAATCCATTCGATGGCGCGGATAAAATCGACGGCATACGCCTGATGCTCCTTGATGCCCGTGCCGACCGAAAGGATGTTGACGTCGAAGATGATATCCTGTAGTGGGAAACCGATTGAGGTCAGCAAATCATAGGCTCGTTGCGCGATTGCAATCTTCCTTTCATAGGTCGTGGCCTGTCCTTCTTCGTCGAAAGCCATCACGACAACTGCGGCTCCCAAGCGCCTGAGTTCAAGTGCTTTGGCAAGGAAATCCTGTTCTCCAGCCTTGAGACTAATGGAGTTGACGATGCACTTGCCTTGCGCGTTCTTCAAGCCAGCAAGAATCGTCGACCAATCGCTGCTGTCGATCATCAGGACGGCCTTGCCCACGGCGGGTTCTCCGCTGATGTGTCGGCAGAAAGTTTGCATTTCGAGTCGGCTGTCGAGCATCGCGTCGTCCATATTTATATCGATGATCGTTGCCCCTCCCTCTATTTGCTGACGGGCTACGGAAAGTGCCTCGTCGTATTTCTTTTCTGCGATGAGACGGGCGAAACGCCTTGATCCAGCGACATTTGTACGCTCCCCGACGTTCGTGAAGTTCTGCGTTTCGCGGTCGATGAGGAGTGGTTCGAGACC
>JAFYYO010000430.1 GCA_017557475.1 Bacteroidaceae bacterium | reverse complement strand
ATCGGAGAAATGGATTACTGAAGAGCCTCGAGCATGCGCGGCTCTCCGCTTCCCCAAAGGCACGAAAACGATTCGTTTCCGCTATGGACTCTCCCTCATCAGCCAGGAACAAGCAGAGACGAACCTCAATCGCGAGCAAGGAAAGGAGTTCGATATGGCCAAGGTTATCAAGGATGGTCGCAAGGAATGGAACGAAACGCTGAGCAACATCCTTGTGGAAGGCGGCACGGAAGACCAGAAGACTGTGCTCTACACCTCTTATTATCGGACCTTCGAACGACCCGTCTGCCTCAGTGAAGAAGGGCGATACTACTCGGCATTCGACGGTCAGGTGCACAACGATGGCGGCAAACCTTTCTATACCGACGACTGGATTTGGGACACTTATCGTGCAGCTCATCCTCTCAGAGCACTCATTCAGCCCCAAAAGGAAGAGAACATCATCGAGAGTTACCTCAGGATGGCCGAGCAGATGGGCACGAAATGGATGCCAACTTTCCCTGAAATGACGGGCGATACACGCAGGATGAACAGTAATCATGGCGTGGCAATGGTGGCCGATGCACTCTGGAAAGGGCTCAACGTGGATGCCGAAAGAGGCTTCGAATACTGCCGTCGTGGCATCGAGGAAAAGACTTTGGCGCCTTGGTGTGGAGAACCTGCAGGCGATGGTATCGATAAGTTCTACAAGGAGAAGGGCTACATCCCTGCACTTGCAAAAGGCGAAGAAGAGACTGATCCCAAAGTGCAAGGCTTCGAGAAGCGTCAACCAGTCGCCGTCACTTTAGGTACAAGCTACGATGAATGGTGCCTTTCTCGCATTGCTGAGTTCTTAGGGAAGAAGGAAGAGGCTGCCAAATACCTCGCTCTCAGCTACAATTATCGCAACCTTTGGAATGCAGAGACGCTCTTCTTCCATCCGAAAGACAAGGATGGTAACTTCATTCCCGACTTCGATTATCGCTTCAGTGGTGGCATAGGTGCCAGGGAAGCCTACGACGAGAACAATGGTTGGACTTATCGTTGGGACGTTCAGCACAACCTCTCAGACCTTGCTAAACTGATGGGAGGACGTGAAGCAATGGCTCGCGAGCTTGACCGAACCTTCACAGAACCTATGGGACGAAGCAAATGGCAATTCTACGGTCAACTACCCGACCAGACAGGCAACATCGGACAATTCACGATGGCCAACGAACCTTCCCTCCATATTCCTTATATTTATAACTATGCCGGTGCCCCTTGGAAGACGCAAAAGCGTATCCGTCAGTGCCTCGACACTTGGTTCCGCAACGATGTGATGGGCATTCCTGGCGATGAAGACGGAGGCGGATTGACTTCCTTCGTAGTCTTCTCGTCGCTGGGTTTCTATCCCGTCACCCCAGGCTTCCCTGCCTACAATATCGGTTCGCCACTCTTTACGGACATTCGCATCAAGTTGCCAGAAGGAAAGGAACTCCACATCATCGCAAAGGGAAGCAGTCGGGATAACAAATACATCCAGAGCGCAACCCTCAATGGCAAGGCTTGGAACAAACCTTGGTTCAGCCAAGAAGACATAAAAAACGGTGCCACACTGGTCCTTGAGATGGGCAATCAACCCAATAAACAGTGGGGCACCGATGAAGCATCTACGCCTCCCTCTGCTCCTGTGAAGTAGAGGAGGGCAAGCTTATTTATTGCGCGATAAGATCCTCGAGGTTTCTGACTCGTGTTTCCAAAGCATTGATCATGGTCAAGAGATCACGGATAAACAGTTCGTTGTTCTCAACTCTTTCCTTCAGCATGGCATTGTCTTCCTGAAGGACTTCGATTTGATTGTTGTTATTAGCGACTATTGTCTCAAGATTTGCATTTCGCATCTGAAGTTCTTGGATTTTTACTTCACTTTCATCGGCTTTGTCTCTTAGCATGGCATAGCCTTCTTCCAGGTTGTTGATGCGTTCTCTGCTTTCATAGGCTACTGCCTCAAGAGAAACAGTTCGCATCTGAAGAGCAGTGACGTTGTCTCTAAGGTTATCAATGCTTGTAGCATTCATATCGACACGTGCTTGTATGCTATGCACACTAGATTGCAGCGTACCAATACTTCTCTGCAGCTCTGTGATTGCATTTCGCACTTCCTCTGGTATAGGCTCCACCCAATCGGGATCACCTTCGCCTTCATAGAATGCAATACTGTCTGCAACCCAACTGAACTGATAGACAGTTCCGTCGCTGCGATAAACTCTAAAGCCCTGCGCTTGTGCAACGAAGGATGATGCTACGAGCATCAACACAATAAGTAATGTCTTTCTCATTGCTTTAAGGTTTTAATAGTTGTTTTATGGTTGTTGATTATGTTGATTCCCTTATGTGGTTTGGAGAGATGCTGCCCTGCAAGATTGTAAATAAGGCTCTTAGTGGCTTGGTTCCTAAGGTCTTTAAGGTCGGTTGTGATGTCTGCTTCTGTGACGGTGAACTGCGGTCCTTCAGTGAAGACAGAGCCTGTGTAAGCCGCATCGACAGTTTGTACACCCCAAGTGTATGTGCCTGGCTTTGTGGGGAAGAACTTCCATTCTGTCATGCAACCTACTCGTCCAAGGCGATTCACTTTGCGAACTCCATCCTTTGTACTGCCTATGAAGGCTGGTGTGCTGTTAATGAGGTCGCCGTTTTCGTCTTTGATAAAGATTTCGTAGGTGAAGCCTGGGTGTGCCGACTCTGGTGCTTGCCAAGAGAGCGTCACGAAGTTGCCTTGCTTATCGAAGGTTGGAGCAAGCGGCGCATCAGGTTGTGATGGAATAGGGTAGAGGTTATAGCAGAGGATGGCATTGCGGCCTTGCTGTGCTGAGGTCAGGTAATTGTTGTCCATCGAAAGGCCGCATAGCAGGAAGTCTTTGCGTCCGTCTCCATTATAATCAGGAAAAGTGATGCAAGCTCCTGTGGCTCCGGGGATGGCCACGTTGCGTTTGAGGCGTCCTTGTCCGTCATTAAGGTAGAGCATTCCTCCGTAGACATTCGACTTTTTACCGCCAATGAGGATGTCGTATGTGCCGTCTCCGTCCCAATCAATCACGCCTGCAGAGTTGCTGGCTGCAGAAGATAGCGTGTAGGTATCTGTCTGGAAGTCACAACTTATTGCGCTGAAACTGGGCACTTCCGTCTTCTTGTTGAGGTAGATGCGCTGCCGAGTTGCTGATTCTCCCGAGGATTGTTCGCCAAGTCCTGAAAGCATGATGTCGAGCCAGCCGTCGTCGTTGAAGTCGGCAACCTGCAAGGCTCCGTTGGACTTGCGCTTGATGTTGGCGCCTTTTTCGCCCAATCCAAGGCGGATGAATTTGCCATGTTCTTCAGGATTGTTGAGGTAAACATCCGTAAAACGCAATTGTCCTTCCATTTCATCCACAAGTGCAGAGATAGCGAAGTCTTGAAAGCCGTCGTTGTTGAAGTCGGCAGGTTGGATGATTGCCTCGCGAAGCAAGAACTCTTCCTCAAAAGGTTCGACTGTAAAACTGAGGTTAGATGCATCAGTCGACTGGTTGTGCAGGATGATGTTGCAGTTCGTTTCGCCTTGATGACCAACGAGAATGATGTCGAGACGCCCGTCGTTGTCGATGTCGATGACTTCCGCATTACAAGGAGCTTTGATGTCGAAAGGGAGCTGCAACTCGACTTCTTCAAAGGTTCCGTTGCCTTTGCCCAGGAAGATGCCTTCGTGTCCGAAGTTGCCGGTGTAGGCTTCTTCGGTAATGTCATAGCCCGTTTGCTCGAAGGCAATGATGTCCATGTTCCCATCATTATTGATATCGCAGGGAATGATGGAAGGATAATCGGCTACCTGAAAGGGTGGGGCCGTCGAAACCTTCGTCCATTTGTGAGTCGTTGAAGAGAATTGTGCAAGGTAGGACATGCGCTTGCTTGTGTCTTCATCTGTGGCGGAGTTCTGAACTGTATTGCCGAAACCACCGGTCACGATGTCTTGGTTTCCGTCATTGTTCAAATCTACGGTGACCGCTCCGCCGTCTTGAAAACCCCATTTCTGCGTGATAAGTTCAGGGCTATATGGCGCAGAAGTAGAGAGCGTGGGACGAATAATCGGGTCGTTAAGCATCACAAGTTTGTTGGTTTGGAACTTCATCGTGCCGATGTACATCAGGCGAGTTTGAACGCTTTCTGTGCTGTTGTGGGCATGGAAGACGATGCGCAAGTTGCCCTCCTTGTCGTAGAAGAGCGAATGATGGCCTGTGCCTACGAGGTCGTCCCAACGGCGAAGGATAGGGTTGCTCGAGAACTTCGTCCAAGTGCCCGAGGCAATGTTTGTCGTTGTGGCATAACCTACGGCATAGTCCTGACAGCGATAGTCATTGCCGGAATAGGTCAGGAAGTATGTGTTCCTGTACTTAATGACATTAGGCCCCTCGTTGACTCTGCCCTGTATGAGTTCCCACGACTGTGATGCGGCAAAGCATTTGCGCAAAGTGCCAGCAACAGGAGTGATGAAGTCATCGCCGAGCTTAGCTTGCCAGATGCAGTTGCCGTCATTGAAGCGCACGAAGAAGATGTAAGCGATGGTGTCTCCATTGGTTTTGACATCAAAGAAGACGTGCGAGTCGATGCACTTCTCGTTGCCGATGAGGCTCTCCATCTGATAGGAACCAACCTGCACGAAAGGTCCTTTGGGAGAGGTTGCAGTTGCGGCGAAAAGGTGCTCGTTGGCAGAGTAGTACATGATGTACTTGTCTCCAATGTGATAGACCTCAGGCGCCCAGAACCATTGCGTTTCAGTTGTATTGCTCTTGTTCAGGGCCAAGCCTTCGTACTTCCATAGCCGTAGGTCGTTGCTTGTGTAGCAGCGGATGCCGTTGGCATCGTTTGTTCCGTAGGCATAGTAAGTGTCTCCGTCGAGCAGAATGTATGGGTCTGCCAGAGGAACCTGACTCTTGCCTCCCTCAGCCATGATGGTGAGAGGGAGGAAGAGCAGTAAAGCGAGAATAAGTGTTCTTCCTTTCATATCTTTTTACCTTTATTGTTATTCTTGTTTATTTAACTTCCCAACCTGCAGCCTTTGCCATCTTCTTGCAGATTTCGGTGTTGTCGAAGCGACCATGGAACTGTTCTGCTCCTACGCCGATTGCGAAGGCGGGAACGTAGCCGTTGCTGTGGCCGCCGCTCTGCCAACCAATCATTGCGCACTCAGACATGACGTGCTTAACTGTGCTGCAAACGCGATCAGCACCTTCCTTGCCTGCCTTAAACTCGTTGAAAGAGTTCTCGAGACGCTTTGCCTGGTCGTCGCTGACCTTCACATCTCCCCAGAAGCCAAAGTTCTCGGTGAGGAACTTCTTGCCTTCTTCCCATGTAAAAGCGTCGCCCATCTTCTCCTTCTTAGCCTTGAGTTCGCGCTCGAGCTTCACCATACTCATGCGTTGAGAAGCAATTGCCTTGAGGTTCAACTCGTAAGCTCCGCGACCTAGAACAAGGCCGCCAGTCTCGTGGTCAGCAGTTACGACGATAAGTGTCTCGTCTGGATGTTGCTGATAGAACTCGTAAGCCACCTTAACGGCATTGTCCATATCGATGAGTTCGCTGATGAAAGTGGGGTCGTTTGCGTGGCAAGCCCAGTCGATCTTGCCGCCTTCTACCATGAAGAAGAAGCCATCGCGAAGTCCTTGCTTCTTCATGAGGAAGTTGATACCTGCGCGAGTGATGTCCTGCAGGGTAAGGTCGTCCTTCGTACGGTCGAGTGCATAAGGGATGCAACTGTTGTCGATCTTGCTTGCAGCCTCAGTTTGGAAGAGAATCATCTTGTCGGCCTTCTTGGCTTTCTTCTGGTAATCCTTGTAGCCGCGAGCAATCGTGTAGCCGCCAGCCTGAGCCTGTGCATAGAGGTCTGGACCGCCATCTGGATTGTTGGGCTTAACGAAATCACTTCCTCCAAAGAAGTCAAAGCCCGTGCCTGGCAGTTGAGAACCAATCTCGTAAGCCATGCTGCGCTTTGGAACATGCGAGTAGAAAGCCGCAGGAGTCGCGTGATCTATGCTCACACTGGTCGATACGCCAACTGCCGCTCCTGCATCATGAGCCCATTGAGCAATGCTTGTAATGGGTGTCTCTAAGTCCTTCAGCATGCCTTCAGCACCGTTCTTCGTCTTGTGCCCGCAAGCCAAAGCAGTTCCGCCTGCAGCCGAGTCGGTCACACCATTCGTGGCACTCTGAGTGTTGATGAGGCCAAAGTAGGGGAAGCTGGGGAAGCAAAGTTCCTGAATACCAATGCGGCCTTCGAGCGCACCAAGATAGGTCTCGGCTGCATTGACTTGATTCACACCCATTCCATCACCGATGAAATAGAACACATACTTGGCTCTGCCTTCAGCAAAGGCAGCAAGAGCAATCACGAGGATGCTCAGCATTGAAAAGATACGCTTTTTCATGTTTGTTGTTTATTTTAAGTTATATAATTATCCAATCTGCGTACAAAGTTATGAAAAATTGGGCAAAATGCAAAAGAAAAATTATTTTTCTTTCATCTTTTAGTTGTAAGAGTCCTTTGTCTGCTCGTCAACTCGTAAAACATTACGTGGATTGTCCTCAAACGACACACGTTATGTTTGCAAATGATACACGTTATGTTTGCCAACATTACACGTTATGATTTCAAACACGCCACGCCTAGTTCGCCAACTAGCCACGCCTAGTTTGCGAATTAGCCACGTCTAGTTGATCAATTAGCCGTGCCTAGTCTGCCGACTTGGCCTGTATCGTGTGAAACCCGCATTGGGAGCGCCTTTCAACATGATGTGCCTAATCGACGGGAAGAACGCCCCAAGTATTAAAAGATGTTAAAGTTTAGTACCTTGCGATACAAGGTATTCATATTATGCCTACCTTTGCAGTATCAAAACGAGAAAAGTTATAATAAATGAATACGGACAACACGAAATCGCAGATGCGCAAAGGTATGCTCGAATACTGCATCATGCTTTTGCTCCGACACCAGCCTTGCTATGCGAACGACATCATTCAAAGGTTGCATGAAGCCGAGATGATTGTGATGGAAGGAACGCTCTACCCCTTGCTCTCAAGGTTGAAAAGGGACGGACTTCTCGGGTATGAATGGCGTGAGAGTACGCAAGGACCGCCTCGAAAGTACTATGTCCTGACCGATGATGGACAGGAAGCTCTCACTCAGCTTGATGCCAGTTGGGAGGAAATCCTAAGGACCGTAAACATTCTAAAGCAGTAAATATTAATCACATAAAACGATAAAACAATGAAAAAGAACATCAGCATCAACCTTTTCGGTACATTATATAATATAGATGAGGATGCTTACAATCTCTTGGAGAACTACCTGAATAGTATGCAACGCTACTTCTCACGTCAGGAAGGAGGCGATGAGATTGCCGACGATATTGAGCATCGTGTGGCAGAACTCCTGTGGAAAAAGCGTGAAGCAGGTATGACGGCCATCGATATCTCTGTAGTAAAGGGAATTATCGACACGATTGGAAATGCCGAACAGATAGCTGGCGATACTAACAACAAAGCCGAAAGTGCCTTCGCGAACTACAATAAACAGGAGAGCAATACAGGCTCGGAAACTCATTTCAAGGAAGACTTCAAGCAGTTTGCCAAGGATGCAGAACGATTTACTCGCGACACCTATGACAAAGGTCGTGAGCATGTTCGCACGCATCGCTTCTATCGTTGTGCCGACGACAAGGTCTTGGGCGGCGTCTGCTCTGGTATAGCAAAGTACTTCGAAGCAGGCGAACCAGTCATTTGGCGTCTCGGAGCCATCGCCCTCACGCTTCTCGGCATCGGCCTTCCCCTTCCTATTATATATATAGTAATGTGGCTTGTGACCCCTGCAGCCATAACTCCAGAGGATCGTTTGCGTCAACAAGGTAAGGATATCACACCCGACAACCTCGCTCAGCAAGTGATGAACGACTCAGAACCAATCGTTGTCAAGAACGAGAACAAAGGTTGCCTGAAGGCCATACTCATTGTCATCGGCATCTGCGCACTGTTTCCATTTATCTTCGTCTTTACTATGTGGGGCAAGATGCTCTTTCATATGTTCTAATGTCCGAACAGAAGGAAAACGAAAAAAGGCAGCTCCTTTGCAGGGGCTGCCTTCTTTGATTAGTGCCTTTTACTTCAATACTTTCTTTCCATTCACAATGTAAATGCCTTTTCCAATCTTGTTTACACGCTGACCGGCAAGGTTGTAGATGACTTGCTCTCTTGAAGAGAGGTCGGAGAAGGGCAGTTTTATCTCATCGGCAGTCTGCAGAGCAAGTTCTGCTCGCTCAATAGCTTGGCTCAAAGACTCGCGGTCTTCGGCTGTAGCAGTGTTTGCTACGAGGAGGGGACGCATTGCTTGGATTTCCGCCAATAGTGCATCGAAGGCTTCCTTCACGTTAGACTTCATGTAATAAGGCGATGCTTCCTCGTCGATGATAGCCTTGTGTACTTGGAACTCACTCATGGCGAAGATGTGGCTATCAGCACGTTGGCCGATGGTTTGCATGACCTGAAAGCGTATGTATCGCGTGTTTCCGTCGGTAAAGATGACGGGCGAGACGTAGCTCTCATCGATAGAGGATGGCATTCCTTCCGTAAGTTCAATCACAGGCACGAAGTTCTTGGGAGCGGTCGAAGTAGAGACAATGATGTCTGTAGGAATGTCAGGCAGACCGTAATCTGGGTTCTGCGAGGGTGTGAAGCTGAAGGCAAAGGCCTCCAGAACGGTGCTGAGGTGCGCCTGTATGTAGGACATCTCCTGCGGCCATGTGATGCCACTATACCATGTCTCGTAGTATGTGTCGGTCTTCTTGTCGATGAGTTTGGCAAGATTATGCTCAGTTTGTTGTGTCGTGTTGGCGTTGGAGGTGAGATACGTGCTGTTGCGGATGAGTAGTGAACTCAAGTCTGGCTGGGCAACGAAGGCTTTCGCGTAGGTCTGCAAGGCTTGTTGATAGATGAGTTCGGAGATGTTGTCATGGAGCGCTTGCTCTGCTTCGGTAGCCATTTCATATACGACACTCTCATCGGGTCTCAAGTATTGATTGGTGCGCAACTGGAAGATGGAGTTGGTGCCAGCTGATGAGACTTGCACCACAGGCTTCTCTATGCTTGGACTCACGCCCAGATACTTGCCATTGAAGCTTATCGAAAAGCCTTTGCCACTCTTTTGAATGTTGACTGGAATGGGTGTCTCGGAAAGTATTACGGTTGAGCCATCAACGTTGAGATACTTCTTGGCTCCGAGGTTGTAGAGGTAGTACTCGTGGTACTTGTCGGAGTGAAGTATCATCCAATTGCAGTATGGGTTGGTTACGGAGCATGGCTGGCGGTATCCCTCGAGTGCATTCGATGCATTGGAAGCCACAATGGTGGGCACGCCTTCAGCAGTTGAGATGACGTCGCCACGTCCCGAGAGATTGTGAAGCTGATAGACTGCCAACGGCGTGAAGCTTTCTGCTTTGTCGACGACACCATAGGTGAGAGGCTGTGCCGTATGGGCGAGGTCCTCAAGAGCTTGAAGCAAAGCCTCCTTATCGGTGCAGGTCCCATCTGCATAGACGGCCATCAGTCCCTCTAAGTCGGCAGGTGCATAAGCTCTCCAAGTGTCGGATTCATCGATGATTTGCTGTGCGAGGGCAAGCAGGTCATCGAGGCGGTACTCATGCTTGAAGTAAACTTCGTTGATGACGAGGTTGGTTCCGTAGCCAGACGTGAAGCGCAGGCGGAAGTATTTACCTGTGGCTGGCTGTGGCAAAGGAATGGTTGGGTAGTCGGTATCCTCTATGGTAAGGTTGGAGCCAACGGTCTTCCAACTCGTTCCATTATCAGACTTGGAGATTGTCACCTTCTTTGCGCGATACTCGCTTTCACGGCTCTGATAGAGCCCAATGGAACTTATCGTGACGGTATCAGGTGCTTCGATGTCGAAGTAGTGGGGATACTTTACCTCGCCGTTCTTCCATTTGTTGTGATAGTAGGTGCTGATGTTGCCGTCGAGTATCATGGTAGCGCGTCCGTTGTCGCCTTCGCCGACAGTCTCTTCATCGCTCCATTTGATGACTTTCCAAGTGGCAGGGTCGGAGACGGTGCGGGTTAATTCTATGCGCGATTGTGTGGTCTTTGTCTGATAGTGAAGCACACCTTCATCTACGCGTTGCTCCAGACGGGCAATGTTGATGGTATCTACCCAAGGCATCTCGCCCTGAACTGGAGGCTCGCAAGTGTCGAGACTATCTCGCTTACCCATGTAGCCGCCTGTCTCCAAGTAGAAGGTCTTATCGAAGAGACTGGTAAGGCCGTGCCCGTAGTCGTAGCGAGAGTTGCGTGCGCCGTTGTCTTGCGTATGTCCGTAGCCGGCATGATTGAGCGCATACCATTTGCCATCAGCGGCTGAGCGCATGGCTCCGTTGCGGAAGTAGCAGCGACGCATCAGGTTGCCGCCTCTGTCGCCAAAGTTCTCCAGGAACGAGTAGATGCCCGAGGTGAGGCGGTTGGCACCTGCCATTCGAAGGGTGCCCATATAGTGCCAGTCGGGTTCCTCTGCCATCTTGAACCAGACGGTCTGCAGGGTGCTTTCGTATTCTGTGACGTTTCCGAGTGAGTCTGTGACGCAGATGATGTCGGGACGCACGTTGTAGAGGAACTGTACCCAATGGTCGAACTCCCAGAAGTCATCGCGGCGATAGCGTATGCTCGAGCCTGTGCCTTCGCCTCCGAAACGAGTCGCATAGGCATCTGGACCGAGGTCAACGGCAGCGGAACGCATGATGTCGGGCAGGTTCTTGTCTTTATCTACGTCGCCATTATCCCATACTGAGAAGAGTACAGAGTGCCCATAATCGTCCAATCCGTGCGTAGGCATCTGTATGCCAGAGTACATGCCGTCGGTGCCGATAGCCATCTGATAGGTGGCTGGCTGACGATATTCGCTGGGATACATCACTTCGAGGTAGCTCCAGTTGTAGGCTTGCCCTGAAGGAGCGCCTGGCACTTTTGTGCTCCACCATAGGTGTACGCTGGGAGCCATGAATATGTCGGAGTCGGTGATTTTGAGTGTAGATGTGCGTTGGAAGAGGAGAAGATCGAGTTGGCTAAGTGTTGACGAGCCGTTAGGACAAGTTAGCTCGAAGCGATACCAGCCGTCGTAGGGCATCTCCGTGTCGGGCATGATTTCCATTGTCTGCTGTGCCGATGTGGTTTTGGTGCTTGTGGAACTGGTCTCAAGTACAACAGTGCCGGTTGCCGGATGCACGATGCGCACACCGAAGGTGACACGCTTGCCGCCTATTCCCTTGAACACGGCATCGGCACGAACGTGTCCCGTTGGGAAGTGAATACCATAGACGAGGACTGAACCCTCAGTATAACTCCAGCTAATGGAGGACTTCGAACGCTGATCGCCTGTCGCCAGTCCGTTGAGTTCGCGATAGTGACGAGCAGGCCAAATGGTGTCTGTCTTTTCCTGCCAGTCGGTGGCGTAGGTCGGCATGATGGACGTCAGAGCCAAACAGGCTAGTGCGATTAATCCCTTTTTCATAATATATAATAAGGTATAATTATTAATTATGTGTAATGTCGTATGCAAAGTTACTGCTTTTTACTCTTAGCTCCAAGAATTCTGCTGATTATTTTGGACAATATCATTAGGGAGTAGGAATTGATTCCTCATGGAGCTTTGTAGAACGATCCACGTGATGTCTGCAAACGACACGTGTAATGTTTGCAAATAACACGTGTAATGATTGCAAACAATCCACGTTATGTTTGCCAACTATGCGTGGCTAATTCGTCAACGCTGCCAGCGAGGTTGTCTTCTTTAACACAAAAAAAAGGCAGTCCCCCATGAGGGAACTGCCTTCGTTAAAGAGTTTAAGTGAATGTCTTATTCTTCGCCCCAGATATCCCAGGCGAAACTTTCCTTAGTGAGAGCATCATCACCGCTGACGGTCTTGTCTTTGATGATAGGCAGGCTCTCTGCCAGCATCTGAGCTGCTTGAGCCTCTTCTGCCTTCAAGGCAGGAATCAAATAGACCTTTTTCATATTTGAATCTTGAATGTTAGTTAGAAGAGAATCTTTTTGCCGTTTACGATGTTAACGCCTTTCTGCATCTTGCTCAGGCGCTGACCAGCGACGTTGTAGATGCGACCATCCTCAACATTCTTCTCGATATTGGCAATGCCAGTAGCAGCGTCGTCAGCAAAGATGATAGCCTTAATACCTGATCCTTCGGGAACATCCAGATAAGCCTTGCCTGCTGCGATGGTTCCTTCATCAGCCAGATAGAAGCCAATTACTTCACCTTCGGGCTTAGCCAGAACATAGTAGCCTTCAGCTGGGATAGGCTCGAGTGTACCCAAGAGGTCGTTCTCAAGAGGTTCAGCCTTCTCCTTGACGAGAGCTTCGCCACCGTCAACGTCGGTACCGTAGTAGATCTTCAGACCATTACCATCTTCGTCTGCCTCAACAGCGGGGATAGTAAACTCATAAACAGCGGGTTCGCCCTTCAGGATAACTGCTGTATATGCAGGAATAACTTCTTCAACAGGAATCAGTTCCAGATACTTCTGGCTTTCCTCAATGAGACCAGTGTAAGCAGTAACGCCTTCCGATACAGGTTCGGGATCGCCATAAGCGCCGAGCATTGCAACCTCGTCAGCTGTGAGGGCTACATCCCAGAAGCGGATCTCGTCTGCCTTAACTTCATTCTCCTCGCCGTCGTTGTCGGTAAAGAAGAGAACCGTATTACTCAACAACCAGTGTTCTGCAACTGCAGCGGTAGCAGCTCCAGTCTGTTCACCGTTAACATATACAGTAGCCTGAGAGTTTTCTGCCACGAATACAATGCGGTACCAAGTACCCAACTCAATAGCGCCTCCGTAGCCTAAGCCACCTGCATTAAGACCAACCTTTCTTGTGCCATCCTTCTTCTTGTAGTAGATGAAGAAGCTTCCGTCACCGTCATTGTTGGGTTTGTTCTGGAAGAGGGCAGTGTAACCACTGAGTGAGGCATCTGTTGCCTGGTCTGCAGGAACCATAACATCAAACATGAAGGTGTAAGTGCCGAGTTCTTCAACTCCAGTAGACATTGCCAAGTTGCCGCCCTTAGGAACGGTTACAACGCCATCGGCAACTGATACACCACTAGTGGCTGTCAGAGTTCCGGTTGTGCCGTCGTCGAATGTCCAAGCACCCTTAGCAGCAGGAACAGAGAGAGTCTGACCAATCTCTACGGGGAAGGGCAGGTAAGCGGTAGCATAGCCTGCTTCGCCAACAGTGAGGTTGATGCTCTGAGCATCTTCTGCTGCCCACATAGAAGCATCGGCATCAGCTGACCAACCTACGATGTCACCCTCTGCACGACGGTGCAGGCAAGACATGTCGCTTTCTGTGTCAGCCTGGAATGCTGCATAGCCGGGCTTCGTAATAACAACGGTGTATTCGCCAGCTTCGGTGCTAGCTTTTACGGGTGTGCTCTGTGCTACAGTAGCGGGAGCGAACTTGCCCATCAAACCAATCTTATAAGTAACGTCGCCTGTCTTAATCAACGTCACATAATTCTTGAGTTGATTTGGTGCTGCGTAGTCACCATACATGTTTGCGTCGCTGGGATCAATGCCCATGTAGTTCTTGCTAGTATAGGCCTTGTTCCTCAGGAAGTAAACGCCTGTTGGAGGAAGTACGAAGTTGTTGATGTCCTTCAAAGCTTCAGCCAAGTTATCCTTCATGCTCTTGTACTGCTCGAAGGGGCATTCTGTCTTGTAGCTCTCATCGTAGCCGATAGCAGCCTTAGCCTCGTCGGTAAATGCGAAGTAGCCTGTAACGTCGAGAGCTGGAGAAATTTCTTCTTCAACGAACTCAGCGAAGTTACTCGGAACCTCCATTACTGTGAAGGCAGAACCTGGGTCGCCTACATTGTTGGCGCTGTCCCAGAACTTAAGGGAACCGCCTGCACCACCATACTGGTTGATGTAGAGGTTTGTGCCGGGAACATTCAGGCAGAATGAGCCAGCAGGAACAGTGTTTTTGGTAGAAGCAACAATCTTCCAAAGGTGATTACCTTCGTCGTCAGCCATTACGGTAGGAATACCGGCATTGGTCTGTGCGGCATCTGTCCAACCGAAGCTCTTGCTTGCGCCTTCAGCCTTGTTGATAACCTTGAAGCCGTTGTAACCATCACCTGCGAATGCCCACTGATAGGAATCCTCAACGAGACCCTCTGTGTTGGCCAACTGTGTCTTATAGGCACCGTCACCATCCTTGACGGCAGTCGTTACGTAATATGGTTTTGTACCTGTTTCCCAGCGTATTGCCATATCGTACCAGTGTGCGTTCTCGAAGTTCTCGGAAATCTCGAACGGACCGTTCCATGTAGCTGTAAACACAGCATCGGTGCCACCGGCTGTCTCAACAGTTACATTTATCTCATCGTAGGTGTAGAATGTACGGTGATACTTCTCGGGCAGAGTGGTAATGACAGTACCTTGTTCTACGGGTTCGGGATCGGATGTGAAGATAATGTTATCGAAGGCATCCTTTACCTTGTATATTACAGAATAAGCGGGATGGAACTGTTCGTCCAAAGCCTTCAATGCATTGGTTGGATCGAAGTCAGCTGCCTCAATCATGTAATACTGGTTGCCTGGGTCAGCATTCATCCAGCTGTTGATGACAATGCCTCCGAGAGCGCCTGTTCCGTTGGTGTTGACACCATAGTTTCCATTTTCTGTTACAAAATAGTAGAAGAAGTAGGGAACGGTGGTCATCGGAGTCATCTGGATAGCGTCGAGCACACCATTGCTGGGTTTCTCAACCAGATAACCATTGTTTGCAACGAACTTGCTGTCTGCTACGCTGTAGATGTAGTAGTTGTCCTCATAGCTGATGATAGCGAACTTGCCGGGAGCGGATGCTGCATATTCGCTGTTTGATGTGGAGGCGATGGTTGTGCCGTTGGTCAGCATAGCACCGCGGTCGCAGGTAATGGTGTAAGCCTTGTTGTTCGACAGTTCATCCAATGCGCCAACTACCTCGGGCTTGAGTGTACGGATAATCTTGATTGTGCAGTCTGTATCGCCAATGGTTCCTTCTGTGGTAACAGTATAGAACGTTGAGTTGGGCTGCAGAGAAGAAGGAATCTCTATATCGCTATAGGGCTTCTGTACAACTTCTTTCGAACCAACCAATGTTGTTCCGTCAGCCTCGTAGAGCTCATAGGTAACAGTTACTGTAGCGATGGCAGTCTTCAAAAGCACGTCGAGAGTATTAATCTGTGAAACCTCTGTCTCTGTAAGGTCTCCTGCCAATGTAGAGGAATATTGGTTATAAAGGGGAGCAAGTTGAGCAGCTGCATCATTGCCTGGGAACATGTAGAACTCAGAGAAGGTGAAGAACTTGTGACCGTTGCATTCTGCATTATTGTTTGTCTCTGTGATGGTAAAGCGGACAAACTTATAGGCAGCACCAAGGTCAATCTGGCTTGACATGTAGTCAATAACGGATTCTTCAGTGGGGAGTCCTGAGTTAATGGTTGTAACTTCTGTGAACTCACCTTCTTTCTCGTTGCCGGCAGAGATGATGATCTTGGTAGGACGGTTGTTGTTGTTCTGTGAACGCTTCTTGTAGTAGAACTCGAACTTCTGAGTAGCCTCAGACAACTCGGCTTGCAGATAGTGGTCTTCATCTGGGCCATCGCTCCAGCAAGAATGGAAGAAGGTAGTATAATCTTGATCAAGAAGAGCCTCGTAAGAACCTTCAGTGGTCTGCTTGGCATTGCTGTAATACTTGTTGAAATCCTTTACAAGGCCTGCGGCGCTCTGAATATATGCGGGCCAGCCCTGTACTTTAGCGAGGGCTGCTACCTGTTCGGCAGTCTCTGTGTACTCTTCCAGTTCCCAAACATAAGCGGGGGTGTAGGAATACTGAGGAGTAACAACTGCCTCAGCAACTTTATAAGTCCAGAACGTTCTGCCAGCGTCTCTCCAACTGCTTTCAGCATAAATAGTGTTGCAGGTGCGGATGGCAAACTTGCCGCCTTGCAAGAAGAATACCTGACTTTCCCAAGGGGCTCGGTTGTTCGTTGAAGTGCTGAAGTTGCTAACGTCAAGAACAGCCAAGTTGTTGTTCAGAGGACCATTCGTGAATCTCGTACCTGCACTGCTGGTCAATTGAATGCCAACAGCTGGGGTGGTTTCTTCCACTACGTAAGGACCGTCTCCCGATGTCTCGGTAATCTTTGCGAAGGCAAAGGCATCGCCTTTAGCCTTGTCAGCTGTCAAGGTACCTCCAGCGGTCACATAATACTTTGTGCCATCGACCTCAGTACAGATGCGGTACTTGGCACCATCAGTAATGGCAGCAAGAGCAGCTTCATATTCTGCAACTGTCTGCGCCATCACGCCTGTCCATGCTATCATTGATAGCGCGGCGGCCAAGAGAAGTTTGATTTTTCTCATGATGATTTGTTTTTAGTTAATAAATAGGGTTTATTGTAAGATTATTACTTTCTTTTCTCTCTTTTTCCCGACAAATATATACATTATTTATTATATGCCAAATAAAAACCGAACTTTTTTATGGTTATGTGTTGAAAAAAGTGTTATCTTTGCAGCGCATTAACTATTAATTAACATGACAAATCGTTTTTTTACTCTTTTAATATGCTTTTTTGCCTTGTGGGGAAGTCTCCCTCAGGTGACTCTTGCTGATTCTCCCATTGCAGATGGCGTATATTACATCTCTTGTACCAAGGAGGAAGGATATCTTGGATTGGGCTCCTATCACAATGTCGATCCCTATATTTATTACGTAACAGGCGAGGAGGAGAGGACGGCCGATGCCTATTGGGTGATTACGAATACGCGATCTGGCTACACTATCCGCAATGAAGCTACGAACGAGTTTCTTGTCTTCACTTATGGCCGTGTGGATAAGTACTATAAGTACATGACGATTACCAGCCTGTCTCCTGACGACGGCTCGCAATATTGGAACATTATCAAGGGAGCTGACGGCGCTTTCAGCGTACAGAGTACTATGGATACCAGTTACTATTGGAATCTTCGTAGTGGGACGAACATGCTTGGGACTTATAGTGGTAGTGGTGGAACGTCTGCAAACGAGCGCTTTGTCTTCTATAATAAGGATGGCTCAGGCACCGACCCAGGCACAGATCCCGGGAATCTTACTAATGAGTATGCTCCAATCGTCTTCCCTGAAGCTCTGCACGTTTACCTTAAAGATGGCCGTGTTGAGGCCTATCCGCTCGAGTATGTCACCAACCAAACAGAGCAAGGCGGGCAGCTCGTCATCGAGACTAACATCGGTCAGAACTTCACTTATAACCTTGACGATGTTGATTCTGTGAGTGAGCAGAAGCCGGACTTCCCGACTTTCGACACTTTCAAGTTCAGCAAGAAGACCAACGACCAACTTTTCGGTGCCGTAAATTGTGTAATAGAGGAGGATACTGTTTCTGCTTCTATAGGTGCCATCGGCAAACGCTTGACGCCCACATTCGGCGTCTCCGATGAAGATGTGCATGTCTATGTGGATGGCAGACTTCAAGAAGATATTGGTGAACGCCTGCGTTTCGACAAAGACATCTACTATCTTGTGGCTCGAACAGGATGCACGATATTGTTACCACAGAGTGATACAAAGGGTGAGACTTATTCGATGCAGCCTTATGGACGAGGCATGCGTGTTCACATCGATTGGCTGACAGATAGGGCAGAGGTGCCCACCATCTACATCGACACAGAAGACGGACTGTCGATTACCAGCAAGACAGAGTACAAGAATGCTACCATCACCATCGATGGTCACGGCATCTTCCCGTCGATGGATGCTACTCCTGTGCAGATCAAGGGCAGAGGCAATAGTAGCTGGAGCTGGCCGAAGAAGCCTTATCGACTGAAGTTTGCCGAGAAGCTAAAGCCTCTGGGTATGACAAAGGGCAGGTCGTGGGTGCTGCTTTCCAACTATCAGACAGGTTCGTTGATGTCGAATGCCATCGGCATGAAGGCTGCCAACCTGATGGGAGCTTCTGGTGCCAACCATATCGTTCCTGTTGATTTGTACCTCAACGGCGAGTATCGTGGCAGTTACAACTTCACAGAGAAGGTCGGCTTCTCGAACAATAGCGTTGATATTGCCGATGAGACAGCAGCTGCTATGCTCGAGTTGGACTCCTACTACGATGAGGCATATAAGTTCCGTTCCAGTCCTTATGGTCTGCCTATCAACATTAAGGAGCCCGACTTCTCCGACCCGACGACGATAACGAGCCTGACACCTGAAATCATCGAAACGGACTTCAACCGCTTCCTGACGGCACTCTATCGCGGACAGGACATCTCGAGATACGTCGATATTGAGCAACTCGTTCGCTTTATGATGGTGAACGAACTGACGCTCAATTACGAGTTCTATCATCCGAAGAGCACTTTCTGTTATCGTGAGAACTACGAAGACGATGATAGCAAGTATATCTTTGGTCCTGTTTGGGACCTCGACTGGTGCTTTGGCTACGAGCAGAATAAGACCTATTTCATGAGCAGAGCTACCGACAACTACTGGATTGATATGCCTGCGTTCGAGGTGCGCGACTTCATTCGCGACCTTCGCTGGAAGTATGAGCCGCTCAACGATGTCTATACCGAACTGTGGGAAGAGTTCATGAACAACGGTTTGCAGGAGCTCCTCGAGTACTGCCAGGATTACTACGACTTTGCAAAGTACTCTTTCGACGATAATCGCTCGAAGTGGGGAGACAATACTAACTATGCTCAACAGGCACTAAAGGCTGCTACATGGCTTGAGTCGCGCACAACGCAAATCTACAACGACATCATCAACGGCGTCCGTCCCGAGATACCAGAACCTGCTGAACCCATCGAGTTCGCTAACGACAAACTTTACTACATCAGTTGCGAGCGTGGTGCTTTGGTATTGACAGAAGACCACACAGGTCTCACTACAGAGCAGCAACGATGGGATGCGACGGACGAGGAATTTCAGTTTGCCATCATTACCATTGAAGGACAGAATTACATCTACAGTCCAGTTACGAAGATGTATCTGGCCTACAATAACAATGGTACTTGGGTGAACATGCTTGGCACACCCATCACTTTCGATCCTACGAAACCCAATGGCTCATATCTCTACATGTTGACATGTACCAGCGACTATGGCCAGACACTCTACTTCAATCACAACACCTCAATCCTTGTTATAAATGATTACAGCTCTCCCGATGCTGGCAACCGCTTTATGATAGAGGAAGCTGGCGACTTCGACCCGACTGAAGCCCTCGCATTGGCTTCGCAGTCGTTGCTTACAGTCACCAACCGATACATCTTCAATGGCGAAGTTGTAGGTTCGGAGACTCGTCAGATGCCGAGTGGAGCAGAGCCTCCTGCACCTTCCAGCCAATGGAAAAATGCATTCGTCAAACTCTTGGAGCCCTACGATATCCCTTATCAAATCACGGAGGATACAACCATCGATTACGAAGTGCAGTGGGAAGGTCCTTTCTTCTTCTCTTCCAATGAGACAGACATCTACTGGTACGATATGACCATCCGCAGCGATTACTACGTTGCCCGCCAAGAGAGCGAACCCTATTATCCTGTTAGTGATGCTACCGAGGATGAACTCTTCTCCAACCCCTACTTGTGGGCATTTGGCGGAGACCCCTATCATGTCGTCGTTTACAATCGTAGCAGCGGTTTCAGCGAGTCGCTTACGGCAGTCGGAGATTTGGCAGTGATGCGTTCTGGCGAGTATTCTTGGGACTTGATTCCCAACCGAGATGGCTTCGTCCTGCGTGTGCCTGGAACCGAATACACATGTATCAATCAGTTCGGAGGAGGCGGTGGTCCGCTGAAGTTCTGGAACGATGCGAGAAGCACGACGGACAATGGTTCCACTTTCCGCATCTTCGAGTCTATCGTGGACGGCATCAGCCTTGCAGATGCTAAAGACTCTAAGGACCTTAAAGACCTTCGTGGGAACGCCCTCTACAACCTTGCCGGACAGCGCGTGGACAGCCGCTTCAAGGGCATTGTCATCAAGGGCGGCAAGAAAGTTCTCGTTAAGTAGGAAAACTAAGCGTGCCTAGTTGGCCAATTAGCCGTGCCTAGTTGGCCAATTAGACGTGTTTAGTTTGGCAATTAGCCGTGCCTGGTTTGAAAATAAGGCGTGCTTTGTCGAAAAACATCGCGCGCCTTATATTATATATAATGTGGGAAAATTTACCTGCTCTCAAAGCAGGAACTTCTCCTCTTTTGTGTCCAATTCTGTTAAAAATACTTAAGAAGAAGAAAAAAATGTTAGGATAATGATGTAGAATTCCGGCATAAATTTTAACTTTGCGAAGGAAATGTTGTATTTTCAACCTAAAATAAACATATTATTAACTAAAACCTAAATTATTCAAACAATGAGAAAGTTTTACTTGTTAGTGATGACGTTGCTTGTTCAATTCATCACATTTAGCAGCAGTGCTTTTGCTCAGGATCCTCCTGAATCAGAGTATCAGGCTGCAATGAATTCAATCAAAGATGGCAGGGATTACTTCATTACGACAGAAGTTGATGGTGTAAAGTATTACATTACCAGCCAAGGTAAACTTGCTGTATTCGAAGATGAGGAACTCGTTGATTTGTTCCATGTAACAAAGACTTCTGGAGGTGCCCTGTATGATGTTGGTCTTAATATAGACCCAGGAACAGGTTCCCACTTCTCCAACAGTACACTGGAGAATAGTGTGTGCGTCCTACACTATGGTTCATTCCGTCTTGACGGTAGTAACAACCGTAATGACTGGGAACGCCAAGTGCCCTATATGAACGAGTCTGGCAAGATTGCCATTCGTTCCTGCAACACTGCCTATGGCACTAGCAGTTGGGCAGACGCAGGTCGTGCTTTCTGGACCTATGAGATTGGGGAGGAAAACGAACCTGTGTATGATGACGCTGGTAACCTCGTTCCCTGCTACAGCTACGAACCTGCTTATATCTGGACGTTCGAATCTCCTTCGGATTTCACAGTAATTAGTGGTATACTTGATGCAATCTACACGAAGTATTTAGAATATTTAGGGGATTACGATGGCGAAGGAATGAATATGTGTGATAGAGACGGTGAAGCCGAGTACGGGCAGATGCGTGATTGGGAGACTTACGATAAGTTCCTTGAGCTGCTCGACCTGGTTGACGAGTATTCTATCGACGCTGAACTCGGCGGCCTAACTGTGGAAGGTGCTGAAGCTTTGAGCGCACAAGCTGACTCTCTCTTCCAAGCTGTGCTCGACAGTGAGCAGCCATACACGCTTCGTGATATGGGCGACGGCTACTATCGCATCATCTCCGATTTGCGCTACGAGTCAGAAGCATCAGAGTCTGGATATGTTGACAAGGTTCTCCTTGCTCCCTTCGATGAGGAGAATATGGGTTATGGCGCTTATGGTACACTCAAGAGCAACTATGCCAACCAGATATGGAAACTCGAACAGCACGGCGACAGCATAGCAATCTGGAATGTCGGCATGGAGCAATACATCAGCCTCTCTGAATCTCCCGGTGCAGATAACCGCATGCACCTCACAACAGACGTTGACGATGCAAGTCATGTTGTGTTCGACTATGCTGATCAAGATTATGTTGAAGATGAACTCAAGGATCTCTTTAATATCCGTCTTGCCAGCGGTACCAGACATAGTGGCGATTACGTTCATCAACTGGGCCACAACAAGGGTGTTGACTCAGGCAAGGATTTGGTGGTTAGTTTCTGGGCGAGCACCGCAGGTAAAAGCAAGTATAGCGATGACGGTGGTGCCAGCGAATGGTATCTTGAGCCTGTCTCCGAAGAGGAGGTAGAAGAAATCCTCGCACAGTTCCCCGTTATTAGGAATCATGACCTTCTGGTAGCTCAGAACCAGAAGTTGCGTGAACAAGTTTACGAAGCTATGGTACTTGCAAAGGACTCTATCCGTACAAACTATATAGCCTCTGCTTCTCAACTTTCCAGCCCTCACAGTGACGAGTCCGAAGGTCAGCACCTCGAATACCTGATTGATAATGATGGATCGACATTCTGGCACACCAGTTGGCATAGCTCAAATAACGATAACAAGATGGTGTACGAAGGCAACGAATACCACTATCTGCAAATCTCCGGTATGGCAGATATGGTTGGCGAAGTCATTTTCTATCTCCGCGAAAGAGCTGGTGCTGACAACGACCGTGTTAAGAGTTTAGTAATCTTGGGTACAGATAACCTGAAGAACGAAGATGAGGATTGGGAACTTATTGCTGACATAACACTTGAGAATACTGATGCGGGTGCAGAGAACTTCGTTCCTATCACTGTAGAGGATTCTTATCCGTATATACGTATTCTTGTTTATGATACTGCATATAAGGATTACAGCTTCCGTACTTTCTGGCATGCAGCCGAGATTCAGTTCTTTACACAAAGAGCAAATCCGAACTCTCAGTTCATTCAGATGGGTGAGGTTGCCGAGAATCTTGAGACTGTTTATTACGAAAACCTTGCTGTAGCCGACGAGGACATCACTCCTGAAGTTTATCAGGCTCTGCTGGATGCATACAATGCATTCCTGGAAGCAGGTATCATCGATCCCGCTGAACTGCGTGCAGCTTTGGTAACATATAAAGACGCAACCACATGTGTCAAAGAAGGTAACAACCCAGGTCAGTGGTCTGACATGTCTACTGTCAACGACTTCACTAATCTTTATAATGAAGTCAAGGCTTATGATGAAGCAGGTAATTACACCGATGCTCAGATTCGCCAGTACATAGCAATGTTCAAGGCTATGAAGAAGAGCTTCTTGAGTCAGGCCAACGGTATCGAGACAGACAAGTGGTATCGTATCATGTACCCAACAGAAGAAATGTTTGATGACTACGGCTTCAGTAAAGAAGGTGGCGACAAATGCGACAATCTTACTCAAGAGGATCAGCAGACTATGTGGGGTACTTTCGTAACTGCTGCTAAATTAGAGTCAGAAGAAGTAACCGAACAGAATGAAGATGGTGAAGATGTCGAAGTGACCTATCAATGGCTTGAAGCTATTGGCGGTGAAGACCTTCGCGATGGCGATCGCTTGTTCTTCATGAACGACGACGCAATTGAAGACAAGGATGCCAGCAAGTTCCGCTTCATTGAGGTTGAAACTGCTGAGTCAGACGAAGCCGATTATACTCCTCTCTTCCAGGATGTGAAGGAGAATATGGGTATGGCTCTCGATTTGTGTGTTACTGCGAAGGGCAAGGGCCTTATCACCAAGGCTTCTCAGTTCTCAAGTAACGCTTCTTATCCCGGCAATGACGGTCAGAAACTCGAGACCAATTGTCTCATCGACAACGATTTCTCAACCTATTGGCACAGTGATTACTCAAAGACATATTGTGCAATTCCTTATCTGCAGGTTGCCTTCGAAGAGCCCGTATCTGGTTTCATTCAGGTATATGTAGGTCGTCGTAATACCTCTAATGGCCACGTCGTTCGTATGTATGTTCAAGGTAGTAATGATGCAGAGAACTGGACCAATATTGGTTACATGGAGACTCCATACGTCAACGCTTCAACTCCCGCTACCAGCCAGCCTATCGACCTGGGTGGTTCCTACAGCTATCTGCGCTTCTCTATGACTAACAGATATGGTACTGACGGCGGTAGCAATATCGAGTTCGATCCGTTCGCAGAAAACTTGACTGCTGCCGACTACAACACGAAGTTTACCTACTTCCACGTTTCTGAGTTCCAGATTTATCCTGTAACGGTTAATGTAGAATCTGCTGCAGCTCAAACTCTCCTTGAGGCTTACAACACAGCCAACAAGGTTCTCCTTAAGGATGTGACCGCAGAAGACCTCGCTGCTGCTGCTGAGGGCTACAATGCATTCAAGGATGATTTCAATACTAATGTCGGTAAGGCAGTTCTTCCCGCAAGCAAGGACAAGGCTGATCCTTCCTATGTAATCCAGAACAAGGCTACAGGTCTCTATGTCTTCGTCGGCGGTACCAGTGGCAACCAGAACAATATCTATCTGAGAACCATTCCTGACGTCAGCACATACAAGGCAATCGGTTATGAGAGAAGCTTGCTGAGTGCTAAGACCCTCGGTGGTGTAAGCTTCAACTACCTGCATGCTGGAGAATCTAACCGCAGATTCTGCACATGGAGTACGACAGATCCTACTACCAATTCAGGTCTCGTTATCTGCGAGGCAGAAGAGATTGGTCAAGAACCTCTCGAGGACTTCACCTTCTATAGGGATATCAAGCCCGGTAAGATCAATGGATGGACTAGCGCAGTTGATCTTACTCCTGAGATTCAGGATGGTGGCGCTCTCTACACTTGCCTTGGCAGATTCATTGTTGAAGACGAAGGCTCATTCTTGGCTGTGAAGGAAATTCAGACCATTAAAGCTGGTGAACCCGTGTTCTATATCTTTGGAGACACGTTGAGTTATATGGCCGATGAAGACGATGCAGAACCTATGAAGTTCACCGTGGCTGCAAATCCCGAGTTCGTAGCCCAGGGCGATACCATTAATGGCCTTATTGGTTGCGTCGCTAACCATAATCTTGCTGCTCGTGAGATTTACTTCTCTGGCAACCATGCAGCATGTGCAGCTAATCTTGCTGACTTTGACAAGACGACCTATTATGAGGGCGCTGGTGCCGTTGTTCTCGACCTCGACATTTGCCCGCTCTTCGATACCAATGATGACTATGACTTTGCTATCTTCCTCGACGAGGCAGGTGACAAGGCCGACGGTATTGATGCTCCTACTGCTCTTGGTAAGATCAGCCAGCCCGGAAATGTTTACAGCATGGACGGCAAGCTGCTCCGCACAGGCGCAACGCTCAACAGTCTGAAGACTATGGGCAAGGGCATGTACATCCTCAATGGCGTGAAAGTTCTGGTTAAGTAAATAGCCAGTCTATTAAAAGAGGGAGCTCTTTGGGGAAACCCGGAGGCTCCCTTTTTACTTTATATATAAATAACGTTTATTATATGAGAAACTTGAAGGGTCTGCTTTTGGTGGCAAGTCTTATGCCAGCACTTAGCGGAATGGCGCAAATAGAAGATTACACTTTGCCTGATGGCAAGGTCGTAAAGATAGACCGTAGTGTCTTTCCCAATCTTAAGTATGATGTTAGTCCTAAGGCTCAGCCTGCCGACTATGTGGCTCGCCGCAAAGCCCGAAAGGCAAAAGCACAGACACAATTGCCTCCTTACGTCTATAATGGGCAGGACAAGTACTTCCCGCCTATCTTCAATCAGGATGGCGGCTCCTGCGGCTCGGCTGCAGGTGTTGGTTATCAGTTCACGCATGAGATAAACAGCTATCGTGATGCCGACGCTTCTCTGCCAGAGAATCAGTATCCGTCGCACTTCACTTGGCTGTTGGCTTATCAGACCAGCACAACAGAGGGAATGGCAAAAGCAATAGGCATCCCCAATGTTCCCACATACGGCGGACGTACCTATAGTAGACTCTTCGGACCTCAGACTCACGACGACCCCGACTATGGTTGGATGCAAGGTTACGACAAGTGGTTCAGCGCTATGTGGAACAAGTCGGCCTATGACTTCAGTCTTGCTCCTACCAACACTCCCGAAGGTAGGCAGGAACTTAAGGAATGGCTCTACAACCACAGCGGCGACGAGACAATGCACGGTGGCGGTGTGGCTGGCATAGGTGTGGCTGCTTACGGTACTTGGGGCTACATCCCTTCTTCCGATGCAAACGATGCAGCAGGCGTGACCAATATGAAGTATGTGATGAAGTGGGGCGACACCTTCAACCATGCTCTCACAGTTTGCGGATACGATGACCGCATTGAGTTCGACCTTGATAGCGACGGCATCATTGGCGAGGTAGAAGAAGACGAGGTTGGAGCATGGATTATTGCAAACTCTTGGGGCGATGGTTGGGAGAACAAAGGCTTCATCTATTGCCCTTACAAGTATAGCTTTGCTGTAAACAACGATGTCTGGACTTGGACACCTGGTGCTTACGTCATCCGTCAGGATTACCGCCCTCTTCGTACCATCAAGATTACAATGGATTATTCTCGTCGAAGCGAGCTTTTGCTTTCTGCAGGTGTGTCTGAGAACTTGAATGCATCCAGAGCCGAGAGAACGATTCCTTTTGAGCACTTCCGCTATGCCGGCAATACTCTGGGTGCCAGTCCTGCTCCTGAGGTTCCTATGCTTGGGCGATGGGTTGATGGCATGCATTATGAGCCGATGGAGTTCGGTTATGACCTTACAGACTTGACTTTCTCTGTGGACCGTACAAAGCCTTTGAAGTACTTCTTCATCGTCAAGACGGCAGAGAATGCCAAAGGTACAGGTCAAATCTACAATGCCTCCATTATTAATTATGAGATAGACAATGAAGGTGTGGAGATCCCCTTCGAGCAGAAGAATGTAACAATTAGGAATCGAGGACGTGAGACTATTATCAGCGTGATTGTGCCGGGCGAGCAACTTTATCCTCCTACCAACCTCAGCCTTGAGGATGGCGTGCTTGTATGGTCGGCTCCACAGGCTTCCAGCCTAACGCTTACAGGTTATCATGTCTATGAGGGAACAAGTCTGGTGGCCCAAATACCAGCAGATCAGACGTGCTTTACTCCTACTCTTGGAGCTTCCGATGTCTATACGGTTAGAGCCGTTTATCAAGCAGGACAATACGAGCAGGAGTCGGCTTCCTCAAATACAGTCGTGTCGCAGATACCTCAACCTGGAGATAATCAAATCGTCGAGTTGAACGAGAGCGGCATCACTATTCCCAATGCCATCTCCGAGATGCTGGGGAAAGCTACCATTGAGTTTTGGATGCGCAATGACAGAAATGTCAGCTACACGCATCAGGTAGGTCCTGGTTGGGGCAAGTTCCTCTTCCATAACAGCAGCGATGGAACACTATCCGTAGGATGGGATAGCTCTGGCTCAGACCGTCTGAATGTCAGCAGTGTCTTTTCTGCTCTAGGCAAATGGAATCACATTGCCATTGTTATAAACGGAAGCGTGCTGACACTTTATGTCAATGGTGCTAAGAAGGGGACGATTACCTCTAAGACATATTCGGGGCTCGTTGCTTTTGGTGATCTTCAGTTCGGTCGTACTGCAGACATCAACCAATGGTGGATTGGCGGTTTAGATGAGGTTCGTGTCTGGAAGACAGTTCGCACACAGGCTGAGATAAAGAACAATATGCGTGTACGAATTGCAGCTCCTGCCCTGCAACCCGATCTGTTGGTATATTTGCCAATGGATACCATCGTAGTAAATGGAGAGACGAAGTTGCGCGAGTATGTGAGCGGCAAACATGCCAGCTTCTTTACGATAGGCACTCATCAGGTTACCTTAGATGACAGTCCTTTCTCGGGTACTGCGGCAACGCCAACACTAAGCATCACAGAGGAAGCAACAACTCATATGCCTGGCATTCCTTTCCGTCTTACTGCCAACACCTTGCTCGATGCAACCGAGTGGGTATGGACGGTTGCCGACACACAGATGCCAGTCTTGCACGGCATGAGTCCGACCTTTACTTTTGCTGAGGCAGGAACCTATACGGTCAATTGCTTGGTTTCTTATGCTGATGGAAGCACCCTCTCTGCTGAGAAGGAGGTAATTATCAGTGAAGGAGAAACTCCTGTAGCTGCTTTTGAAGTACT
>JAFYYO010000429.1 GCA_017557475.1 Bacteroidaceae bacterium | reverse complement strand
GAGCGGTTTGTTTGCTTTCCTGCGTCAACGTCCCTATGATGTTGTGGCAAATCCTGAAGATGCTCCGAAGGCTATCTTTGTGAGCGCGTTCAACAGTATGCCGCTGAGTCAGGACTTCGAGTACGTCCTCGAAGGTCAGGAGGCTGAGTTCCAGGCAGGTCTTTCCGCTCTGGCAAAGCTTGCAAAGGTTTATCTTGGCGTGAGCGCAAAGCAGACCGCTAAGGCTCTGACTGAGGCTAAGGACTGCGAAGTGAACATCTTTGATGGTCCCGCTCCTGCAGGAAACGTTGGTGTTCAAATCAATCATGTCGATCCCATCAACAAGGGCGAAGTGGTTTGGACGCTTGGTGCTGAGGAAGTTATCTTCCTGGGTCGCCTCTTGAAGACTGGCAAAGTCGATTTCACCCGCACTATTGCCCTTGCTGGCAGCGAGGTGAAGGAACCGAAGTACTACAAGGTTCTGGTCGGTCAGAAGTTGAGCACCCTGCTCGAAGGCACAATCAATGCTGAGGGAGCTCGCATCATCAACGGTAATGTGATGACTGGCCTCAAGACCTCTGCCGAGGGTTGGCTGGGAGCTCATGCAACTGAGGTGAACGTTATTCCTGAAGGCGATCATGCCGACGAAATGTTGGGTTGGATTATGCCTCGTTTCAACACCTTCTCCACTCATCGCAGCTACTTCAGCTGGCTCTTTGGAAAGAAGAAGGAATACGTCATCGATGCCCGCATCAAAGGCGGCGAACGCCACATGATTATGAGCGGAGAGTACGACAAAGTCTTCCCGATGGATATTTACGCAGGCTACCTCATCAAGTCGATTATCGCAGGTGATATCGATCGTCAGGAAGCTCTGGGCATCTACGAGGTTGCTCCCGAGGACTTCGCCATCGCAGAGTTCGTGGACTCTTCTAAGCTCGAGTTGCAGCGCATCGTTCGCGAAGGACTGGATATCCTCAGAAAGGAAAATGCATAAGAAAGTTGAAAAATTAAAAAGTTGAAAAGTTAAAAATTAAAGATAAGAAGTTGAAAGTTTCACCTTTTCACTTTTTCACCTTTTCACATTATATTAATATATAGTTATGAATCCAATAAAGAAACTATTCGATAACATACATCCCTACGTCGAAGAGGGTGGAAAGTTCCACGCCTTTCGCTCGTTAGTGGACGGATTCGAAACGTTTGCTTTCGTTCCGAACACAACAAGCCGCGTAGGAAGCGTGAACATCCACGATGCTATCGACAGCAAGCGCATCATGAGTTTCGTTGTGATTGCTTTGCTGCCAGCTTTGCTCTTCGGTATGTATAACGTGGGTTATCAGAACGCTCTTGCAACAGGTCATTTGGCTGATGCAACGTTCTGGGGCATGTTCTGGTACGGCTTCTTGGCCGTTCTGCCAAAGATTATTGTCAGCTATGTGGTAGGTCTCGGCATCGAGTTCGTGGTAGCTCAATGGAAGAACGAGGAAATCCAGGAAGGCTTCCTTGTATCGGGTATCATCATTCCCATGATTGTTCCCGTCACTTGTCCGCTTTGGATGCTTGCTGTGGCAGTAGCTTTCAGCGTTATCCTTGCTAAGGAAATCTTTGGAGGCACAGGTATGAACATCTTCAATCCTGCCCTCATCACTCGAGCTTTCCTGTTCTTCAGCTATCCTTCATGCATGACTGGCGACGCTACTGTGTGGGTTGCTCAGGACACAATCCTGGGTCTCGGCTACAAGGCTACTG
>JAFYYO010000051.1 GCA_017557475.1 Bacteroidaceae bacterium | reverse complement strand
TTGAGCAGCATCCACCTCAACTTCGAACTGCGGGAAGTTGCGTTCGTAAGTGGTGATGCATCGACCAACTTCAGGATGCTCGCTAAGCTCGGCTATGAACTTCTTTGTGTAATCGAAGAAGAGAGCTTTGTCTGCTGTTCCTGTCTTATCCTGCAATTGAAGCTCGATGGAGCCCATACCATAACCTGGAATCATGCCAGGCTCGAAGACAAAGCACTGTGCTTCTGGAATCTCTTTCAGCAGTCGGGCATTCAGCTTCGCATTTGCAACCATCGTGCTAGAGCTCATAAGGTTATCGAGCGGATGGTAGTTTATGAGAGCAACTGCAGCTAAAGCTCCAATCACCACGAAAGCCAATCCTTTTTTGAGCACATTCTTTCTCTTGATAATGCCTCTAACAAACACAATCAGCGAGATGATGAAGGCCAGGAGTGCAAGAGTTGCGAGTCCGAAACCGATGCCATATTGGCGTTCGCCCCAAGGTTTCATCCTGATGACGGACATACCATAGGACGTTCCTTGACCCGACATGAAGCCATAACCTGCAACCTTCGTGTAATCCTTCACTTCAGGCACTTCCTCGATAATCTTTTGTGCTTTGTTCATGACATCGTAGGTTGTTGCCACATTACTTCCAGGAACGGCACTCACATTCATCATGCAGACACCTTGGTCTTCGCTTGGAACAAGTCCGCCAGGCAAGTGACTGCCGAAGAAAAGCACGCCCGCAATGGCAACCGCCAAGGCACCAAAGCAGACATAGAACCTTACCTTCCTGGAAACCATTCTGCGAAGGACATTGGCATACTTTTCCATCAAGGCAGAATAGGAGGCTTCGTAGGCAAGGCGAGTGTGGTAGTTGATGCTTCCGAAGAAGCCTCTGCGCCTCTCTTCACTTGCAGGTCGCATCATCATGGCACAAAGAGCAGGGCAGAGCACAAGGGCGCTCACGCAAGAAAGACCTACTGCAGTTGCCAAAGTCACACCGAATTGGGTGTAGAAAATGCCGGCAGTTCCGCCAGTAAAGCTGACAGGAATGAACACAGCCATGAAGACAAAGGTACAAGAGATAACGGCCATTGTGACATCGCTCATCGCATCCTTTGTGGCTTCATAAGCACTCGTATAGCCTGCATCGAACTTGGCTTGCACGGCTTCCACAACCACGATGGCATCATCGACGACAGTACCGATGGCAAGCACCAAGGCGAAGAGCGTCAATAGGTTAAGCGTAAATCCTGCTAAAGAAAGGCAAGCGAACGTTCCCACCAAGGAAACGATGATGGAGATGGATGGAATGAGGGTTGCTCGGAAGTCTTGCAGGAAGAAGTAAACCACGAGTACCACCAAGATGATGGCAATCAGAAGTGTCTCTTCTACATTCGAAATGGACGCCAAAAGGAAGTCGTTGCTCGACATCATCGTGACGAACTTCATCCCTCTCGGCAAGTCCTTGCCCAACTCCTCTATCTTTTGACTTACACGGTCGTTGGTTGCCTTTGCATTCGCTCCTGCAAGCTGGAAGCAGAGGAAAGTGACACCTGGGTGTCCGTTGGCTTCTCCGTGGAAAGCATAACTGACTGCACCAAGTTCCACATCTGCAATATCCTTGAGTCGAAGCAGCGTTCCGTCTTCGTTGGCACGAATCACGATGTCCTCGAACTCTGAGATTTCCTTCAGACGACCCTTGTACTTCAGGGTGTATTGATAGTAGTTGTTGACTCCGTCACCATGTGTGCCGTTCACGGGCTTTTCGCCTAATTGACCTGCAGGCGACTCCAAGTTCTGTTCCGCCAAAGCATTCGAGATATCACTTGGAATGACATCATATTGCGCCATCAGTTCCGGCTTCATCCATATCCTGAGAGAATATGTGCCGCCAAGCAAGGTGACATCGCCCACGCCTTCAACGCGCTTAATCTGAGGAATGACGTTGATGTCCAGATAGTTCGAGATGAAGTCCTCGTCGTAAGTGCCGTCCTCGCTATAAAGAGCGTCGATCTGGAGAAAAGATGTCTGCCTCTTGATGGTCTGTACACCAACTCTGGTCACATCGGAAGGCAGCAAGCCTTGAGCCCTCGAAACGCGGTTCTGTACGTTGACGGCAGCCATATCGGGGTCTGTGCCCTGCTTGAAGACGACGTTTATGGTGGCAGAACCCGCATTGGTTGCAGTACTGCTCATGTAGAGCATGTTTTCCACACCATTGATGGCCTCTTCGAGAGGCTGGATAACGGCTTTCATCACAGCGTCTGCACTTGCGCCTGTGTAGGTGGTATAGACGCTTACCGTTGGCGGAGCTATGTCCGGATATTGCTCCAAAGGCAGGGATGTGAACGAAATTAAGCCAACCAGAAGAATCATAATGGCAATCGAAATCGCCATTACAGGCCGCTTAATGAATATGTTTCCTTTCATAATTCTAATCTCTAATCCTTAATCCCTATTCCTTATTAGGCTTTATATCCTGTCCGTCTCTCAGCATGCCTGCACCTTCAGCCACGATTACATCGCCCACTTTCAAGCCTTCCTTTACCACATATTCCTTTCCATTTGAGGTCGGCTCCATAGAGACGAGCTGCTCATGGGCAATATTGTCCTTATCCACGAGATAAACCTTGAACTTGTCCTGCAGTTGAACTGTGGCAGTAGCGGGAATGACGATCTTGTCCTTATAAACCGTTGGGATGACCACACTGCCGGTGCTTCCGCTCTTCAGGAGTTTTTCGGGGTTCTCGAAGACGGAACGAACCTGAACAGTTCCTGTGCTGCGATCAACCACACCACTCACACTTTCCACCTTTCCTTTATAAGGATATTCGCTCCCATCCACGAGTAAGAGCTTCACATCGGGCATAGCTCCGATGGCTGCTTCTGCACTTCCGCTCTCGCGAGTCATGTTAAGCATCTGCGCTTCGCTGATAGAGAAGTACACATACATCTGGTTGTTGTCGCTGACAGTAGTGAGAGGTTGTGCCATATTGCTGCTCACCAAAGCCCCTTGACGGTAGGGAAGTGTGCCTACGACGCCATTTGCTGGACTCTTTACAACTGTGTAACTGAGGCTGTTACGAGCGTTTACGACCTGCGCATTTGCTTGAGCAACCTGAGCCTTAGCAGTCAGAAGTGTGTTGTGAGCCGTTTGAAGTTCGACGTCGCTAATGATTCCGTCGTCGAAAAGCTTCTTCTTACTATCATAAGTCAGCTGGGCAGTTGCGAGGCTTGCATTCGCTGCTTCCTGCGAAGCAATAGCCGTATTCAGGGCAGCCTGGTAAGGAACCTGGTCGATGATGAAGAGCGTCTGGCCCTTCGCAACCTTCTGACCTTCTGTGACAAGCAGCCTCCAAAGGGTGCCGCTCACTTGAGGATAGACCTCGATATCCTGCCTACCTCGAATGGTGGCGCTGTACTTCGTGGTCATCGTCACATCCTTAGTAGAGACCTTCATTGTCTTGAAGTTTGCACTCGGCATTTGTTGCTGTGTCTTCTTGCCGCTGCAGGAACTCAAAAGAAAGAGCAAAGCGCAGGGAGCAAGGAGCATTAGTAATGTCTTTGTTTTCATAAAGTATGATGTCTTATTATTGTTTTCCGATTGATTCTCGCCGTGTGATTTATTAAAATCACGCGGCAAAGGTACGAAAAAATAATGAATTAGAAGGGCACAGGGTAACCCAAAAGGCATACAAAATTGTTCTATATGTCCTATTTTGGTGTGATTTTTAAGATATTTTAATGCTTTATGACCCCAAACTCTGCCTGTATTGCCCATAAACTTAACGTGCCAAGTTGCCAGTACTTCCCAGTCAGTACTGCAGTCCTAGCAGGGAGGTACTCGAGTACCTACACGGTGTGACTGGAGTACTCGCACGCATGGACTTAAAGAGTACTGTGTTAAATCTCCTGGAACTCCCTTCCTGTCTGGGTTGGAAAGGCTTCCTCGTTGGTCAAAAAGACGTGTGATTCTCCAACTTTTAATTAAGAGTTCCTTCGGCTGAGGCCTGGAGAGCATCGTAGATGAGCAGGAGGTCGCTCTCCTTTAACCCTTTGTTATTGAGCATTGTACAATGGGTGCTGAACACAGAAAGGGCAGACTTCACATCCTTTCCAGTCTGCTCGCAGTAGGTGTTCACGAATTGCTCGTAGAGAACAAGAGCGCTTTTCCAGTCGCCTTGCAACAGTTTGATGTGTCCCATCCTGAGATGTGCTTCCCATTTCTTGCCGTTGCTGAGTTCGAGTTCCTTTTCCGTGTATCGCTCTGCGATGTCGAGTTTGTCAAGGTTGAGCGCAATATCGGCTATGCTGGAAATGATGGTGTCGTAGTCTTCATCGTTCTCCGTCGATTCATAATCCAGCTTGAAGAAGAGTTGCAGGGCTTCCTCTTTCCGTCCCAGTTTGTCCAAAGTGAAGGGGATGAGGCGGCGAACTTTTCTGTCTTCGGGTTGAAGTTCGGAGAGTTTCTGCAGGTATTCGAGCACTTCTTCATGGCGTTTCAAGAAGGAATAGCACTCTACGAGGAACTGCAGGATGTCGATATTGTCGGGCTCCAGCATTTCTGCACTTCTGGCACAACTGATGGCTTCGTTGAGAAACTTCTGTCGTCTCAGGACTTTTCCCTTGAGAAGTAATGCGGAAGCAGAGGCGCCTTCGCGTTTTATGAGGTCGTCGAGAATGGGAAGAACTTGCTTGTCGCGGCCAAGTTCATAAAGGAGATTGCAACAACTGACGGTGTCTTCCGCTGAGAACAAAGTGGCCAGTTCTGGGAAATCGAGCAGAGTCTCTTCTGTTCGGAAAGGGTTGATGAGTTGGGTATGCAGGGGAGAATGCATGAAGAAGCGATAGAGGTCCTGCATGATGAAACGGAATGTGTAGGGAGGAATCGTGGTGTTCTCGATGTCGGGCAGTTCCTGTTCGTCCAATTGCTTTACTGCTTTCGAGAAGTCCTTGTCGTTAGAGACGAGATAGAGCATCGCCATCTTATCGACATCACAGTCCATAATGAGGTCAACAAGGTGGGAGATGTTCTGCTTCTCGTTGCCCTTCTCGTCGATCATAACTGATTGGAAGAGGGGATGCGTCTTGTCGAAAGGTATGAACCAATGTGCAACTCGACGCAAGTACTCGCAGTTGTGCAATAGCGGAATCTTGGAGAGATTGATGTCAAGTCCTCGTTGCAGGCGGTTCCGAAGGTAGCGTCCTCGCAAAGAGACGATAGCTTTGAGGTTGCTGACATTAAGTGCTTGTTTACCGTTGAGCAGGTCGTTTGTGAGGCCTTCCGCTTCTTTCAGTTCCTTCTCCATATCCTTTTCGGAGACAAGCATCAGCAACATTTCATACTGAACCTGGGCAATCTGCTGCCTCCCTTTGCGAGAAAGGAGACTGTTTGGCAAGGGCGGCATCAAGGGAACTACTTCTTTATGACGAAGCCTGAGCAGGAGCAAGTAGCTGATAGACGCGATGCGGGTACGATGACATTCGCTTTCGGCAAGCAAATTCAGCAGCTGCATCTTCTCGGCATCGTAGTGTTCCCATACAGAAAGGAACAGGGCTCCAGCAAAATGTTGCTGCACCATATCCCGTTGACGAAGGATGAAGTCATACCAAAGGGCAGTGTCCTCAGCCGTCCAAATGGGCGATGTCCACAACATATCAAAGATGTCGTCCTGTCTTTCATCAGTCTCGAGGATATCCCCTTCGAGGGAAACGGTCTTCCGAGCTCTGCAATAAAGGTCGCTGTCGAGAGTGATGCGAATGGCTCTGTTTGCCTGTTCCAAGAGGGCAATGCCTTGCTTCTGTATCTTTTCCTGTATTTGGTTTCGCTTCTCATCATCTCCTCCTTGCCTTAGGAACGAGAGCATGCGATGATAATTCTCTTTCAGACTCTCCGCTTCGGCACAAAGAATCGTCTCTGCAGCGCAGTAGGGCAGGAGTGTGTGCAGAGCTGCAATGCCGTTCAGGACGCGGCCTTGTGCAAAGTTCTGCAGGCCGTTCCTGGTGATGAGGCGAAGTGTCTTGGCGTCGATCATGGCTTCTTCTTAGTCCTTTTACTAAGCCATTTCTCGGCTTCTTCTAAGTCCGTCGGACGAATAGTAGAGGGATGTTTGACGGGTTGCAATTCCATCGAATCGACCAAGGCTGGCGGCAAAAGGTATTCCTGCTTCAAAATGTCGCGAAGAAGGGTAGCTTCGCTTGCTTTGCTCATGCGTTTTATTGCTTCATCAAGCATGTTGAGAAAGGCCTTTTGCTGCAACTTTGTTGCGGAGTTGTTTGCCCAAACATAGAGCAGAGGCTGCTTCCCTCTCGATTGGAAGAGGCGTTTGTGCCCGAGCATCGTCATCCATGTGGCATAAGGTTCCCCCATCATTGCAGCATCGATGAGTCCCAAACGAAGCATCTCGGCTCGAAGCCTGACATCATTCACTTGTGGGCGATAGATGTCATCATAGCTTGTGCGGGTACTGTCGAGCAGTCGGTCTGTCCAATAATCCGTGGCAGAAAGGCGACTCACGGCAATCATCTGCTCCTTCATCTGATTGACTTGCTTCACTCGTTTCGTCTTAAGCGAGATGAGAGAAAGCCCCTCGTCGCAGGATGCGAAGGGTACAATCGAAACACCTCTCTTGCCAAGTTTGGCACAACGAATCAGGTCGGTGAAGGCTATATCTGCATGTCCGCCAATAATAGCCGTGTCGATATCCATCTGAGCTTGGTAGTGAAGTAGCTCCATCTCCAAGCCAAGACTGTCGGCAAGCCCGCTTCTTTCAGCATAAAAGACAGGCAAACAGTTCATGGCAGGCATGACTGCGACACGAAGGACTGTAGTGTCTATGCCCGTACTGTCTGCCTGAAACTGCGTGGCCTCCTGTCGCTGAGAGCAGGAGGCCAGCATAAGAAGGATTAGGGAATAGAGAATAGAGAATAGAGAATAACGCATATTTTCCATGTTTTACTCCCTTCAGTCCCTAATCTCTAATCCCTAATCTCTAATCCAGGTTACCCTTTAATGGCAGCTACGCCAGGAAGAACCTTTCCTTCGATAGCCTCGAGCAGAGCGCCACCGCCGGTAGAGATGTAGCTGACCTTGTCTTCGAGACCGAACTTGTGCACGCAAGCAACGGAATCACCGCCGCCGATGAGGGAGAAAGCACCTTCTGCAGTTGCCTTAGCAACAGCCTCACCTACTGCACGAGAGCCGGCACAGAAGTCATCACACTCAAAGCAACCGGCAGGACCATTCCAGAGAATTGTCTTGGCACCCTCGATTGCCTTTGCGAACTTGGCTTGACTCTTGGGACCTACATCGAGTCCGTCCCATCCTTCTTCAATGGCGTTGCTGGGGAAGGTCTTAACCTCAGCTCCTGGCTTCACGCAGAAAGCGCCGAAGTCATAGCCGGTGCAGCATACGCTGTCCTCAGCCAGAACGAGTTCCACGCCATTCTTCTTTGCCATTTCTTCCACGCCGAGAGCGACGTCTAGCTTGTCGAGCTCAACGATTGAATTACCGATTTCGCCGCCATGAGCCTTCATAAATGTGTAGGTCATACCGCCGCAAAGGATGAGCTTATCAACCTTGCCGAGCAGATTCTCGATGATACCAATCTTTGTGCTCACTTTCGAGCCACCCATGATGGCTACGAACGGACGCTTGATGTTCGAGAGAACATTATCGACAGCCTGTACCTCTTTCTCCATCAGGAAACCGAGCATCTTGTTGTCAGCATCGAAATAATCGGCGATGACGGCAGTTGAGGCGTGCTTTCTGTGAGCGGTACCGAAGGCATCCATCACGTAGCAGTCAGCATAGCTGGCAAGTGTCTTGGCAAACTCCTTCTGGCTTGCCTTTATGGCCTTCTTGGCTTCCTCGTAAGCGGGGTCTTCCTTGTCGATGCCTACAGGCTTGCCTTCCTCTTCAGGATAGTAGCGAAGGTTCTCCAACAAGAGTGCCTCGCCCATCTTCAGAGCAGCAGCCTCGGCCTGAGCCTTAGCGCAATCGGGAGCAAAAGCAACGGGACAACCCAGAGCCTTCTCCACAGCAGCACGAATCTGACCAAGTGAAAGCTTGGGATTCACCTTACCCTTTGGCTTGCCCATGTGGCTCATAATGATGGCAGCACCGCCGTCTGCGATAATCTTTTTCAAGGTGGGAATGGCACCACGAATACGGGTGTCGTCGGTAATCTCACCATTCTCGTTCAGGGGCACGTTGAAGTCAACGCGCACGATTGCCTTCTTACCGGCAAAGTTGTACTCACTAATAGTCATAATGTTAAAGTGTTATGTTGGTTGATTTCTTTTTTGCGCTGCAAAGTTACGACATAATTGTGAA
>JAFYYO010000428.1 GCA_017557475.1 Bacteroidaceae bacterium | reverse complement strand
CGTCTTCTCAACCACCTCAGCCTCCGTGAGACCGTCGTCACTGTCTCTCAGCAAGTTAAGGATGCCGAACTTGAGCATCAGCCTAGCCACTTGGAACACGATAGGTCCCCATGCAATAAACTCAGCCTGTCGCTGAGCCTCGCGTGCCGAGAGTTGTTCGCAGGTGTATCTCCGCTTTAAGTCGGGGAAGAGATTCATATCTGTTTTGCGTTTTTTGATTATTATGCAAAGCTACGACTTTTTCCCGAATTGGCAAGCAGGGGAGCGCTTTATTTGCAGGATTTTTATGGTATTTTAGATAGTTTTTACATTTAAAGAAAAGAATAAGGCTTATAGTCGCTTCTGTAAACACTTTGTGTTTAGTTGAGCATCATAACATGAAGTGTTGCTAATCATAACACGTTATGATTGTAAACATAACGTGCCTAGTTTGCCGATTAGCCGTGTCTAATTCGCCAACTAGACGTGGCTAGTTGACCAACTAGGCGTGCCTAATTTGAAGATGTGGCCAGAAGCATAACAAAAAAAGCGGCTCTCTCTTTCATGAGGGAACCGCTTCTTCGCGTTGGATCGGGCTGGCCGATATTAGTTTCTTCGGGTTGCTGAGTAGTTGATACGCAGCGCCCAAGATTTACGTAAGACTTCCTTGATGTCGGTGATGTAACCCATCTGCGTGAACTGGTCGGCCTTGATGCTGATAATCTGCTCTGCCTGATTGGTCATGCCCTGACGCTCTGCGGCGATGAAGTCCATGACTTCGCGTGCTTCTGCATAGCGGTCGTTGAGCTGAATGCGGGTTCCGCTACCCATTTGGGCGCGCAGCTGGTCGGTTGGGGGACCTACGTAGATGAATGATACTACCGACTTCTTCTCCAGTTTCTCGAGTTCTGTACCTGCGGGGATGGTGAACTTGACCTTGAGGGTCACTTCACGCATCGTGGTAACCATCATGAAGAAGAATAGGATGGTAAAAATCAAGTCGGGCAGAGATGAGGTGTTCATCTCAGGCATTCCGCGACGTTCTTTTCTCTTGAATCCTGCCATTATTGGTCTCCTCCATATTTTTTAGGTTCAGCCTCAGAAATGTTCTGGGGATAGTATTGCTTGATTGCCAGTTTCTCTTCGTCCTTGAGGTTCTGGAACTCACGGCCGAACTTCTGCTTTGCAAGCTCGTTACGCAACTCGTTGTAGGCTGCCACCAGTTCGTTCTGCACCTGGAAGTAGGCGTTGTAGGGTGTAGCGCGGTCAGTCTGAACACTGATGACGTGCTTGTCTGTCACGAAGCACTGACCCAGCAGGTCGATATTCTTGACGTGCTTCTCTGGCAACATACTCAGGTTCTGCTCGTTCTTGACGAACTCCTTGACGCGTGGACGGAGCTCACTCATTTCAGCATAGCCTCTGCTTGTCTCGTCCTCAAGCCACAGCTGGCCGTTGAAGTTGAGGCGGACATAGAGGATGTTGCGCTTCTTGATGTCCATGGTGGCATCTTCCTGATCTGGATCTGGCGGCTTGGGCAGGCGGCGTGCCAGACCCATGTCGGTATCCATTGATGTGGTGACCAGGAAGAAGATGAGCAACATGAAAGAGATATCGGCGGTCGAAGTGGTGTTCAAACCCGGCATCTTCTTTTTTGTCTTTGCCATATTCTTTCTCGTTTTTAGGTCGATTACTTACTTGCACTCTTTGTCACAATGCCTGTCATGCTGACAGCAACTGCAATGGCTGCGGCTACGAGCAGGATGCCCATGCTGACCATGAACACATCGACTACTGTTACCCAACCTGCAGAGGTCACGGTACCGTCGCTGGCGGTGAACTCTTTCTCACCGAGTCCGCAAATCCAGCCGATAATGAGGCTGACGATGGTCAGGCCTGCTGTGAACAGGGTAATCTTGCCAGCAGGTACGCCTGTGATGGCAGCGGGGTCGTTCCCCTTCGTGTTCTGTATGCCGCGAATTGCTGACCAAACTGTGAGCCCTGCCGTTACCAAAATGAGCAAGTACATGAGCCACATGATGACGTTGGTGAGCTTAGGCTCGTTGTTGTCACCCACTGGATTGTTGTAGCCAATGAGCAGGAAGGCTGCGAAGCATACAACTATCAAGGCAACGCAAGCCAAGAGCACGCGACTTGATATTTTCTCAATCTTCATAATCTTCTTTAATTAAGAATTAAGAGTTAAGAATTAAGAATTATAGAATTTGTTTCCCTATTCTCTAATCCCTAATCTGTATTACTTCTTGCACTTGTCGCTCTTGACGCACATAACGAGCAGTTCCTGAGCGGCTTCTTCCATGTTGCTGGTCAGACCCTCAACCTTAGAAAGAATGTAGTTGTAGAATACCTGAAGAATCAGGGCAACGATGATACCGAAGATGGTTGTGATAAGGGCGACCTTCATACCGCCTGCAACGACTGTGGGGCTGATATCACCAGCACGCTGGATGTCGTCGAAGGCCATCACCATACCGATCACAGTTCCCAAGAAACCGAGTGACGGAGCCATTGCAATGAAGAGGGTAATCCAAGAGCAGTTCTCCTCGAGGTATGTTCCCTGAACTTCTGCTTCCATGTTGATGGTGCGCTCGATAGTGGCAATGTCATTGCGGTCATTACTGTCGAGGCATTCCATTGCCTTGCGGCTTACCTGAGCTACTGGACCGCGAGTGTTCTTGCACTTCTCGATGGCATCAGCAATCTTGCCCTGGGCAACGAGGTCAGCAAGCTCCTTGCAGAACTTACGTGTGTTAATCTGAGCGAGAGTCAGGTAAACAACGCGCTCAATGCAGAATGCGAGACCCAATACGAGGGCGATGGCAACGAGTGACATGAAGCCTGCGCCACCTTCAATAAACTTTGTCTTGAGGTTCTTGAATATGCCTTCGTTCTCTTCCTCTACGATGGGAGCAGCCTCTACAGCCTCTTCCACAGCAGCAGTGTCCTCAGCAACAGAGTCAACGGCAGCTTCTACCACTTCGGTAGCCTCTACTTCGTCTTCCTGAGCCATTACAGATGATGTTGCGGCAAATGAGCAAGCAGCAACCATTGCAATAATTGCAAAATACTTTTTCATTGTGTTGATTGTTTAAATGTTTATGATTGTGTTTGTTTCTTTTCTATTTTGCGGAGAGAGCGAGATTCGAACTCGCGAACCAGTTTTGCCGGTCACACGCTTTCCAGGCGTGCCTCTTCAGCCACTCGAGCATCTCTCCCTTTAGGAACGCGCTGGTGTGAGCAGTGTCTTACTTCGCGCTTTTCGGTTACAAAGATAGCTTTTTTTCTTATACAGCCATAGCTTTTGGGCAAAAAAGTTTCGATTTATGTATGATTTTTGTTGTTTTGAAGGCCTTAAAGTGACTTCAAGCACGGAAATATGCGCTTTGCATTGTTGTTTGTGGCGCTTTCTGCCTCCTGCTCGCTTACATTATATATTTGTGCTACTTTGCGAAGAGTTTCGACCACATATGCACTCTCGTTTCTCTTCCCTCGATAGGGAACAGGAGCAAGATATGGGGCATCTGTCTCGAGCACAATGCGCTCCAAAGGAACTGAGGTCAGAGTTTCGGCAAGATGGCTGTTCTTGTAAGTCACCACGCCACCAATACCAAGCATGAAGTTAGGGAACTGAAGCAACTCCTGTGCTTCTTCCTTTGAGCCTCCGAAGCAATGAAAGACACCTGAGAGGGCTTCGTCTTTGTACTCGCTGATGGCTGTGACGAGCTGCCGATGTGCAGAACGGGAATGAATCATGAGGGGCAGGTGATACTCAATTGCCCACTCAATCTGTGTGCGGAAAACCTCTTCCTGTTCCTTGACTTTGGTCTTGTCCCAATAATAATCAAGCCCGACTTCACCAATTGCGATGTAAGGATGGTCGGGGACTTCCAACAAGGCTTTCATGTCGGCTAAGACTTGCTTGTAGTTCTCCTCAATGTCCTCAGGATGCAAGCCGAGCATGGGAAAGCAATATTCGGGATAGTGATGACACATATCGAGCATTTGCCCTATGCTTTCGGCGTTGATGTTGGGCAGGAGGATATACTCTACGCCTGCTTGCTTTGCCCGCGTGATGACTTCATCTCGGTCGGCATTGAACACGGGCTCGTAGATATGACTATGTGTATCTATCATTTCTGACGACCCATAAGTTCGAGGGCAATACTGCGAAGCATTTGTTTGCGCTGCTCGGGCAGGTTGACTTTGTCCAAGCAAGCTTTGGCTTCGGCATAATAGGTGTTCATACGTTCCTGAGCCATACGGTCAACACCAATCTTCGTGTAGAGAGCAGTAACGGCTTTAATCTTTTCGTCGGGATTACAATTCTTGTTGCCAATCCACCTTTGCAGTTCGGCTTTGTCCTCGGGGGAGGCATGAAGGAAAGCATTGATGAGCATGAAGGTCTTCTTGTCGCAGAGGATGTCGCCACCAATCTTTTTGCCGAAGACTGCGGGGTCACCATAGACGTCGAGGTAGTCGTCTTGAAGTTGGAACGCAAGTCCGAGACATTCACCATAGCGATAGAGTGTCTGTGCGTCTTGCTCGGGAGCATCGGCTAAGGTGGCTCCTATTTGCAGGGCACAAGCCAAAAGAACCGAGGTCTTGAGGCGTATCATCTCAATGTATTCGGCTTCTGTGACATCGTTTCTTGTCTCGAAGTCAATGTCGTATTGTTGCCCTTCATCAATCTCGATGGCTGTCTTTGCAAAGATGCGCATTGCGGCAGGCATCTTCTTCTCGTCGCATTGCATCATATATTGGAAGGCGAGTACGAGCATATTGTCACCACTGAGGATGGCGGTATTGTCGTTCCACTTGAGGTGTACGCAGGTTTTGCCTCTTCGCACTTCTGCTCTGTCCATAAGGTCATCGTGCAGGAGTGTGAAGTTATGATAGGTCTCGAGTCCTATGGCAGGCATTAGGCATGGCTCGACGTCTTCGCGATAAAGGTTGTAAGCCATCAGCATCAGCACGGGACGGATGCGTTTGCCACCAAGAGAAAGGACGTAGCGAATGGGAGCATAGAGTCCTTGAGGCTCGCGTTCGAGGGGTAGGGTGGCGATGGTTTCTTCCACCATCTGCAGGAGTTGTTTGCTACTATACATTATTATATTATATATATAGGAACGAAAAGAGGCTGCTCGCCATCGGCGGACAGCCCCCCATATAGTGTCGTGTCAATTTTAGTTCAGACGGAACATAACGGGCAGGGTGAAGCGGGAACGTACGGTCTTGTTTCCTTGCTTTGCGGGTTTCCACTTCGGCATCATCTTCACGACGCGTTCTGCCTCTTTTGTGAGGTTTGCGTCAGGAGAACGTGCGGTCTTGACATCGACGATTGAACCGTCTTTGTTGACGACGAAGTTCACGATGACACGTCCTTGTACGCCTTGTTCCTGACAGATGCTTGGGTACTTGATGTGTTCGCTGAGCCATTTGAAGCATGCTTCGTCGCCTCCGGGGAACTGCGCATTCTCTTCTACCATTTCGTAGATACGGTCATCGTCGTCGGCTTCAACTACGGGACCAACGGGACCTGTTACGACGGCAGCGCTTGGAGCACCTGTGCCCACAACGGCAGTGATGGCTTGGTTCATTTCCTCGGTGGTCTCCACTTCTTCTTCGGGAAGTTCGGTGTCGTCCTCAACCTCGTTGATGAATTCCATTACTGTGGGAGCTGCTGCAGGAGGAGGAGCAATCATTTCCTGTTGTTGTGTGATGGGAATCATGTCCTCTTCCATTCTGTAATCATAAATCTTGTCTTCTTCGACTACCTTTACTTCGCGTTGGGTGTACTCGAAGGCAACGAACATGGCAGCGAGTGCAAGAACATAGCCAATCAGCATATTGGTCGATTTCTGACTCCTCAGCTCTTCGTTTACTGTTTTGTTAGCTTCCATTGTTGTATTTTGTGTTTATTATTGCCAAATGACATTATCTGTGCCACAAATTTACATCATTTTTTTTATTCTGCGTGCACGAAAGAAGATTTTTTTCCTTTTTTAAGTAATTTTGTGCCTATGATGTCCGTTATTGATAGAAAAAGCCTTACCTTTGGAGTCGATTTATGAAGATAATGACTAAGATACTGCGTTTCTCTCTCCTGTTTTTGCTCTTTGCTCCTTGCTCGTCGTTCCGTATGGCGGCGCAGGAGAGCGGCAGTGTGTTCAATTTCCTGAACTTGCCTGTTTCGGCACATTCTACGGCTCTTGGCGGCAAGAACATTTCTCTGACGGAGGATGACATCTCGCTTGCCATACAGAATCCTGCTTTGCTGACGTGTGTTAGTGATAAGACTGTAGGGTTTTCCTTTATGACTTATATGCAGGGCTGTAATACGGGTGCGGCGGCTTATTCGCAGCAGATTGGCGCTCGTGGGAATTGGGGTGTGAATGCGCAGTTCGTGGGGTATGGTTCTACGAAGGAGACTTTGCTTACGGGCGAGGAGGTTGGCGAGTTCAGACCTCTTGACCTTTGCATTGCGGGTCAGTACAGCCATTTGTTGAGCGAGCGGTGGGCAGGCGGTGTTTCTGCCAAGTTCATCTATTCGCACTATGGTGCTTATTCTTCTGCTGCGTTGGCTGCCGACTTGGGGCTGAACTATTATAACGAGGAGACGGACTTTTCTTTCTCTGTTGCAGCGCGCAATCTTGGCGGTCAGGTGAAGAGTTTCGGTAATCAGCACGACCGTTTGCCTGCCGACCTTGAGATGGGCTTTACGAAGTCGCTTGGTCACGCGCCGATTCGGATATCTGTGACGATGGTGGATATGACGCGGTGGACGAGGGACGATTACTTTACGACGGGCGAGAAACTGAAGAGCGGCAGTATCTTCATCAACCACTTTGTGCTCGGTGCGGAGTGGCTTGTGAACAGCAAGATTTACATTGGTATGGGCTACAATTTCCGCCGTGCTTACGAGATGAATGCTGCGGGTTCTTCGCATGCTGCGGGTCTTTCCTTCGGTGGCGGCATCAATCTGAAGAAGTTCAAGTTCGCTCTTGCTTATGCCAAGTACCATGTCAGTGCTCCGACGCTTGCTTTTACCCTTGCTTATAACTTTCAAAAAGAGGCAAAATGAAACTGATTACAATAGCAATTGACGGTCATTCGTCGTGTGGCAAGAGCACGATGGCGAAGGACCTTGCCAAGGAGATTGGCTACATCTACATTGACACGGGTGCGATGTATCGTGCGGTGACGCTTTATGCTCTGCAGAACGGTTTGATTTCGGAGGCGGGCATTGACGAGGACGCGCTTCGCGAGTGTATGTCGGACATTATGATTACGTTCCAACTGAACGAGGAGACGGGGCGTCCCGACACCTATCTGAACGGCGTTTGTGTGGAGCGTGACATCCGCACGATGGAGGTCTCGAAGTACGTCAGTCCGATTGCTACGCTTGGTTTTGTTCGCGAGGCGATGGTGGACTTGCAGCGCTTGATGGGCGAGGCTAAGGGTGTGATTATGGACGGCAGGGACATCGGCACTGTGGTCTTTCCTGATGCTGAACTGAAGGTGTTTGTGACGGCAAGTGTGGATGTGCGTGCTCAGCGTCGTTACGACGAACTGAAGGCGAAGGGTGAGGATTGTTCTTTCGAGGAGATTCGGGAGAATGTGATTGAGCGCGACCGCATCGATTCTACCAGTGAAATCAGTCCGCTTCGTCAGGCTGAGGATGCTATTGTGTTGGACAACAGCAATATGACGATTCCCGAGCAGAAGGCTTGGCTGTTGGAACAGTATTACAGGGTGGCTGCCGAATGACGATTGAAATCGACCAAGGTTCGGGTTTCTGCTTTGGTGTGACGCGTGCCATCGGCAAGGCGGAGGAGGAACTTGCCAAGGAGGAACGGCTCTATTGTCTTGGCGATATTGTGCACAACGGCAAGGAGTGCGACCGTCTGCAGCAGTTGGGTTTGGTGACTATCAATCACGAGCAGATGCGTGACATTCACGATGCGAAGGTCTTGTTGCGGGCTCACGGCGAACCGCCTTCCACTTATGCTTTGGCTCGGGAGCAGAACATCAATCTTATCGATGCTACGTGCCACGTCGTGTTGCACCTTCAGGAACGCATAAAACGCGATCATAACACGCCTAATTCACAAAACAGGCAGATTGTCATCTTCGGCAAGAACGGGCACGCTGAGGTGATTGGTTTGGTGGGTCAGACGGAGAATACTGCCATCATCATCGAGTCGGCCGAGGAGGTGAAGAAACTCGACTTCAGTCGCGACATTTGCCTCTATTCGCAGACGACGATGCCGCTTGACGAGTTCCGAAAGATAGTGGAGTATGTTCAGCAGCACATCAGTCCTGAAGCCACTTTCACGTACTACGACACGATTTGCCGTCAGGTGGCTAACCGTATGCCTAACATCCGCAGTTTTGCCCTCAAGCACGATGCAGTGCTCTTTGTCTGCGGCAAGAAGAGCAGTAATGGCAGAGCGCTTTTCAACGAGTGCAGGAAGGCAAATGCGCGTTCCTATATGATTGATACTGCCGACGAGATAGACGTCCGTTGGCTGCAGGGCTGTGAGTCGATTGGCATTTGTGGCGCTACCTCTACGCCGAAGTGGCTAATGGAGGAGTGCAAAGTAAGAGTCGAGCAGTTGCTTGGCAGCGACGAATGACGTCCGTTCGCCTCGAAGCACGCCTTGTTCGGCAGCCTGAAGCATATCCGAGATGGTGGGGTTGTGATAGAAGTTCCCCATCAGTTGCTCGTTGATACTCTCGTACATCCAATACTTAGCCTGTTCGGCTCGGCGATATTCGAAGTAGCCGCTCTTCCTGACGAAGTCGAGATAACTGTAGACCATATCCCAAACTTCCTTGATTCCGTAGCCGTAGAAGCCGCTATAGGTGAGCACTTGTGGTGCCCAACCGCTTTCGGGCAGGGGGAAGAGTTGCAGTGCGTTGCGGAAGTGTGTGGCTGCGAGTTGGCACTTGTCCACGTTGTTGCCGTCGCATTTGTTGATGATGATGCCGTCGGCCATCTCCATAATGCCGCGTTTGATGCCCTGCAGTTCGTCGCCTGTGCCTGCAAGTTGGATGAGCAGGAAGAAGTCGACCATCGAGTGGCAAGCCGTTTCCGACTGACCTACGCCGACTGTCTCGACGAATATCTTGTCGAAGCCTGCTGCCTCACAGAGGATGATGGTCTCGCGAGTCTTACGTGCGACGCCTCCCAAACTGCCTGCCGACGGGCTCGGACGGATGAAGGAGTCGGGGTGTACGGCAAGTTTCTCCATTCGTGTCTTGTCGCCAAGTATGCTACCTTTCGTGCGTTCACTGCTCGGGTCGATGGCGAGGACTGCAAGACGACCGCCGTGTTCCTTCAGGACGTGTATGCCGAACTCGTCGATGCTCGTTGACTTCCCCGCACCGGGAACACCTGAGATGCCGATGCGGACGCTTTTGCCCGAGTAAGGCAGACACTTCTCGATGACTTCCTGAGCGATGGTCTGATGCTCGGGAATGGTGCTTTCGACGAGTGTGACGGCTTGTCCGAGTATCGTGATGTCGCCCTTGATGATGCCTTCCACATAGTCATTCGCAGTTAGGCGGCGACGCGCAAAACGATTGCGGTTGAGATGAGGATTGACTATCGAGACGGGGCCTACGCCGCTGTTCACAGTCAAGCCTGCATATTCGGGATTGTTCTCAGGATGGAGCATTTGGAGTTAATAGTTAAGAGATAAAAGATAATAGTTAAGAGATAAAAGATAAGAGTTGCCTCTAATCTCTAATCCCTAATCTCTAATCCAACATTGATGTACTGTTTCGCCTGTTTCGGAGCGTCGGTTATGAGCAGCACGCGCATTCGCCCTTTGCTTTTGTTGAGGTAGTTCGCGCTGACAGTTATCTTGAGTTTCGAGGTCTTGTTGGGCTTGATGGTTCGGTTGTCGATGCTGACGCTGATGGCTTTGTTGAAGACTTGCACGGCGTGGATGTGCAGGTCGCTCTGTCCTGTGTTGGTCAGCAGGATGGTTCGCGTCAGGGCTTTCTTGCCGTTGAATGCGCCCATGTCGATGCTTGATTCGCTGATAGCGAGTTCAGGTGCCCGAGCAAGGGCTTCGTCGGTCATATCCGAGAAACTTGGCAGGAGGATGGCCGAGACGAGTATTTCGTTCGTTTCGCCTATCTTGTCGCCCATGTAGCGAGAGAGGTAGATGCTTGTTTGGTTGAGTCCGAGCCCGTTTAGTTTCTCGCTGTCGAGTGTGAGCCGTATGGTTCCTGCCTTGCCTGCGGGGATGTCTTCGGGCAGATATTCAGCCGAGAGGTATGGCGGCAAGTGCATCAGTTCGGGTCGGAAGGCTGTTCGGTCGGCATTCAGGACACGCAGTTGGGCAGTAGGATGGTCGCCTTTGTTGACGTCTTCGAACTCGATGGCGTTCGTCTCGAGCCGCACGTTGCCGAGGTCGAAAGGGAACTCAGCGCTGTAGTCCTTCACTTCGGTCACTACGGTGCCTTGTATGGCGACGTAGGCGGGCTTGTCTGATGCGTTGCTGAGCACTTCCAACTCCTTGTAGAAGGTGCCCAAGAGTTTGGCGTCGAAGGTGACTGCTATTTCGCCTCTTGAGCCTGCTGCAATGGGTGTCTTGGGGTAAGCGACGTCGAGACAGCCGCACGATGTCTTCACTTCCTTGATGAGCAAGGGTTCCGAGCCTTTGTTGGTGAAGCCGATGCTGAACTGTCGTGGCTTTTGGAACTCCACTTCTCCCACCTTGTTGATGTCCGAGTCGGGTACGAATCGTGGCTGTGCAAATGCTGTGACCACAGACAACAGACCACAGACAACAGACAATAATCGATATCTCATAGTTTTCATTTCCAAGTGCAAAGGTACGAAAAAAAAAGGAAAAATGAAACTATCTTTCATTTTATTTTGGATTAGGGAGTCGAAGCCTGAAGGACAAAGTTACGGTTACGTAACCTTTTTAGTAACCAAGGGGGGGAGATGTAAGATGTAAGAGGGAAGAAGTATGATGTATGAAGTATGATGGAAGAAGTAATAAGTAATATATAAAATAAGTAATAAGTATAATATATAATAAGTATAATTTATAATATAATACTAATATATAATATATAAGATATAAGATGTAAGTGCTTGGGAGTTAGATGTAAGAAGCATTCTTCTTATACTCCTTAACTCCTCAAACTCCTTAACCCTTCACCCTCCTCGAGGAAGGAAGTTACCAAAAAAGTTACGTAACCGTAACTTCGGGGGAATGAAAAAAAACTTTACAAATATAAGTACTTTTCAGGCCTAACGTATATTTATATATAGGCGAGCCTAAAAAAACACAGACCTCCTCTAACTATAAAACATTCGTGGTCTGAACTTGGTGAATCTGAGTTTCAGGACGCCGAAGAGGGCTTCTGAGAAGATGCCGCCTGACATCTTGCTCGTCCCGAGTTCGCGGTTCACAAACACGACCGACACTTCCTTTATCTTGGAGCCGAGACGCAACGCCGTGTACTTCATCTCGATTTGGAAGGCATAGCCCTTGAACCGCACTTCGTCGAGACGGATGGTCTCCAACACTCGGCGGGTCCAACAGACGAACCCTGCCGTCGTGTCGCGCAGTTTGATGCCAAGCACCGTGCGGACGTAAGCCGACGCTCCGTACGACATCAGCACTCTGCCCATCGGCCAATTCACGACGTTGACGCCCGTGATGTAGCGACTGCCGACGGAGACATCGTAGCCCTCGTCGTGGCAAGCAGCATAGAGTCGAGGCAGGTCAGCAGGCGAATGGCTGAAGTCGGCATCCATCTCGATGACATAGTCGTAGCCGTGTCCGAGTGCCCACTTGAAGCCGCAGATGTAAGCTGTGCCGAGCCCAAGTTTACCCGAGCGCTCTACAAGATAAACACGCTCTGCAAACTCGTCCTTCATCAGATGCTTCACGATGTCGGCTGTACCATCGGGACTGCCATCGTCGACGACAAGCACGTCGAAAGGCTTCTCGAGTGATACGACGGCACGTATGATAGCCTCGATGTTCTCCCGCTCGTTATAGGTCGGAATGATAACAACGCTGTCGCTTTTCATATCTGTTGTCTTTAGTCCGTTGTCCGTTCTTAGATGTTTTAACACTAAGTCGCGCTTTTTATGCGCGGAGGTCTGTTGTCTATAGTCTGTCGTCTTCTACAACTGCACCCGTTCCGCTGCGAGTTCCTCGCCCATAAAGACGGCAGCCTTCTCGCGGAACTGCTCAGCCCTTTCGGTGGTCAGCAGGCGAACCGAGCCACCTCTCGACAGACGATTGTCCATCTCCCTGTGTCGGCCAAGATAGTCCCTCAGGCTCTCGCTCACATAGCCGCCCTGCTCGATGACGTGGACACCCGCAGGCATATACTTCCGAATCTTCTCCAACAACAGCGGATAGTGCGTGCAGCCAAGAATCACCGCGTCAATCAGCGGGTCGCGACTCAGCAGATGCTCGATGCGCTCACGGACGAAATAGTCCGCTCCATCGCTCCCGTACTCGCCACACTCCACAAGCGGCACCCACATCGGACAAGCCTCGCCCGTCACCTGAATGTCGGGATGGAACTTCTCAATCTCGAGTTCGTAAGTGCCGCTCCGAATCGTGCCAAGCGTAGCCATAACGCCCACGTGGCGAGACTTCGACAGACTGCCCACGACCTCCACCGTCGGACGTATCACGCCAAGCACTCGGCGCTCGGGGTCAAGTCTCGGAAGGTCAACCTGCTGAATCGTCCGCAAAGCCTTCGCAGAAGCCGTGTTGCAAGCCAAGATGACCAACGGGCAGCCCTGACGGAAAAGATAACGCACAGCCTGACGGGTAAACTCATAGACCACCTCGAACGAACGCTCGCCATAAGGCGCACGAGCATTGTCGCCAAGATACAAGTAGTCGTACTGCGGCATCAGCGAACGTATCTGCCGCAATATCGTCAGACCACCATAGCCCGAGTCGAAAACACCAATCGGCTGCATTGTCCGTCGCCTATTGACCGCCCTCCGTTGTCTGCCCTCCGTTGTCAGTTGTCTCCTTCTCTGCAGTCGGCGCAGCGGCTTGTGTAGGCTCCTCAGTCACAGCAAGACCGAGTTTCTTGCGCACGATGTTCGACACGTCAACACCCATCACAGGCGAGATGTAGGGGCAACTGTTGTTGTCAGTGTTCAGGATGTAGCCATAGCCCATCTCCACACCGACCTCGAGCAAAGCACGGTTCAACTTCTTCTGTGCCTCTTGCAGGACGTCCTTCTCAGCCTTCTGAAGCAGTTCCTGCGACTTCTGACGGAAAGCCACGCCATTGTCCATCAGTCCCTGCAGTTCAGCCTGTCGCTTCTGCATAATGGCTTGCGGGAAGTCCTTCTGCCCCTGCAGGAAATCGACGAACTTGCGTTGGAACTCCTCCTCGCCCTTTAGAGCCTCTGCCTCGTACTTAGCCTTCAGCGCAGCCAAGTTCTGCTGAGCCTGAGCATATTCGGGCATCTCCTTCAGAATCTGCTCGTAACTGACATAGCCGAACTGAATCTGTGCCTGACTCGCAGCACACAGCATCAGCAACGGCAGAATGAATAACCACCTTTTCATAGTTTGAATCGTTAAGGTTAAGGTTATGGTTAAGGTTTACTGAATGCCGAGTTCCTTCTTCACCTGCTCGGTAATGTCAGTACTGAGAGAGGTGGAAACGTAAGGAATTACACCTGCACTCGTATCGACGATGTAGACATAACCGCCCTCCTCGCCAATCTTCTTGACAACGCCAAGCACCTTCTCGCTGATGGCAGCCATCTTCTCAGCCTGAGCCTTCTGAAGCGCAGCCTGATTGTCCTGATAAGACTGCTGCAGACGGGTGTAGAGGTCGTTCAGTTCCTGTTCGCGACGCTGACGAACGTTCTCGAGCAAGTTAGCCTGTTCCTTCTGATACTCTTCACTCTTCTTCTGCAGTTCGTCCTGCATCAGTTTCATGTCGTCCTCATACTGCTTCTGCATAGACTCTAACTCGCTCTGAGCAGCAGTGTACTCCTTCATGTTAGGGATGATGTCGGCAGTGTTGAAGTGAGCAAACTTCTGAGCGCAAAGGCTCAGTGGAGCCATCATACAGATGGCAATCAGAATCTTTTTCATTTTCGAGTTTATAAGTTTTGAATTAATTATTTCTGTGGTCTATAGTCAGTTGTCTTTAGTTGTATCCGAGTTTCGTGAGCACCTCGTTCGAGATGTCAATCTTTGGGCTTGCGAAGATGATGCCCGCATCGCTTGCACGGTCGAGCACAAGGCTATAGCCTTTCGAGTCGCAGATGTCCTTCACGGCATTGTAAATCTCCTCCTGAATGGGCGCCATCAGGCTCTCGCGCTTCTTGTAGAGTTCGCCTTCAGGACCGAAGTACTTCTTCTTCAGTTCTGCTGCTTCCTTCTCCTTAGCCACGATAGCATCCTCGCGCTTCGTCTTCTGCTCTTCGCTCAGGAAGACTGCTTCCGACTGATAGTTCTTGTATAGTGTCTGCGCCTCAGTGGTCAGCACATCGACTTCAGCCTGCCACTTCTTGCTCACCTGATTGAGTTGCTCGTTGGCACGCTCATAGGCGGGAATGTTCTTCAGGATATAGTCCATGTCGACCAATGCAAACTTCTGTGCCCATACTGATGAACTGCCTATCAGCATCAGCATTGCAATCAAAATCTTTTTCATAACTGTTCTTCTTTTAGATGTTATACTGTTTTAGTTTAGAACTCTTGTCCAAGTACGAAATGGAAATGGCTTCCCGCATAACTGCGGCTGCCGAAGACCTTGTCGAAACCATAAGCCCAATCGATGCCGAGCAGGCCCACCATCGGCAGGAAGATACGTGCACCGATACCCACCGAACGCTTCATATCGAGAGGGTTGAAGTCCTTGATGTTGCTCCAAGCATTACCACCCTCAGCAAATATCATACCGAAGAGGTTCGTGCTGTTGCTCAGGATGAACGGATAGCGCAACTCCACTGTGAAGCGGTCGTAGGCATAACCTGCCTCTCCTCTTGGCGTCAGCGAACCATTGTCGTAGCCGCGCATACCAATCGTCTCGGTCGCGTAGGTCGTAGTATAGCCGCTCGTTCCGTCGCCGCCCACATAGAACGTCTCGAATGGCGAACGCTTGTTCTTGTTGTAATGACCAAGGATGCCGAACTCAGCACGTGTTGACAACACGAAACACTTGTTGCCGCTGCCCAACGCCGTGTAGGTACGACTCTTGAACTTCCACTTATGATACTCAATCCAACGGTACTTCTCCTGCATCTCAGCATTGTAAGTCGGACTGTTGCTATTGACGGCAAGGTTGGCATAGTCCTTCTTGACGAAAGCACTGTACGGAGGCGTCAGCGATACACTCATCACGAACTCCGAACCCTTTCTCGGATAGATGGGATTGTCACTGCTGCTGCGGCTCAAAGTCAAGCCGACGTTGATGTTGTTGCAGTTACCATTCGACATCAGGAAGTACTGCCAATTCTTCAGCATATAGCGTGTATAACTCAGTTCCGCAGAAAGCGTGAACCAATCGTCGGGCCAACGCAAACGCTTACCCCATCCAACAGACATACCGAACAGCATCACATACTTGTCGGGGTCGTAGTAGTTCTCGTAGTAGTTGTAACTGCTGTTGCCGTAGCCGTAGAGGAAACTGTTGTAGTAGTTGTTATAGTAGGCGGAGTTGTAGTAGTTGTCGCTCACGTCGGTCTGCTTCGAGAAGAACGCACTCAGGTTGAACGTGTTCGGTCGCTTGCCGCCAAACCACGGATTCTGATAACTGACGCTGTAAGCCTGATAGTAACGTCCGTTCGTCTGTCCGCTGATGCTGAACTGCTCGCCATTGCCCATTGGCATCACGCCTCGACGTATAGCCTTCTTGTTGAAGAGGTTCGCCATACAGAAGTTGCTGAACTTAAGACCAATGCGACCAATGACACCCGTCTGTCCGTAGCCAAGCGAGAACTCGATTTGGTCGTTGCTCTTGCTCGTCAGTCCCCAATTGATGTCCACTGTTCCGTTGGTTCTGTCAGGCTCGACCTTCGGGTCAATGTTCTCATCGAAGTGTCCAAGCGAAGCAATCTCACGATAGGAACGCATGAGAGCTTCCCTCGAGAACAAATCTCCCGGTTTGTTTCGAAGCTCTCTGCGGACGACATTCTCATAGACGCGGTCGTTACCACTGATGCGAACATGGCTGATGTGTGCTTGCGGACCTTCATAAATGCGCATCTCGAGGTCAACAGAGTCGCCTACGATGTTCGTCTCGACAGGGTCAATCTTGGAGAAGACATAGCCATTGTTGTAGTAAAGGTTGCTCACGGCATCTTCGTCGGTCGACAGGCGTTCGTTCAGGAGTTTCTGATTGTAGACGTCGCCTCCTTTCATCCGAAGCAATTCGTTCAGTATTTCGGTAGGATAGAGTGTGTTGCCCACCCATTCGATGTTGCGGACAAAGTACTTCTGTCCTTCTTCGACGTTGATATAGATGTTCACATCCTGTTCATTGAAGGGCACGACGCTGTCCGACAGGATGATGGCATCGCGATAACCCATCTCGCCGTACTTGACAAGCAGGTTGTCCTTGGCTTCCTTATACTTTGCCTCGACGAACTTCTTGCTCCTGAACCAACCTGCCATCGAATGCTTCTCGTGAATCTTCTTCAGTACGCCGTTGCTGATGATGTTGCCCTTAATCTTCTTTGTGCTCAGGCTTTCGTTGCCTGTGATGTAGATGTGATTGATTTTGACCTTGTCTTTCCTCTCAACGTTGACATCCACGATAATCTTGTCGGGAGCACCTGCATCGTCTCTCTGCACGATGTTTATCTCTGCATTCTTGTAGCCTTTCTCTGTGAAGTACCGTTGTGCAAGAATCTTGGCTCGGTCAATCATGTTCGGCGTCAACTGATTGTCCTTCACGAGCCCCATCTTCTCCTTCAGGTCGTCCTTTTCGTTCTTTTTGACGCCATTGTAGTTAATCTCCGAGATGCGAGGACGTTGTGTGAGTTGGATGTGGAGGTAGCAGGAATCGCCTACAAGACTGTCCACACTGATTGCGACGTTGCTGAAAAGACCGTTGCGCCAATAGCGTTTTACGGCTTTCGTTATCTCTTCGCTCGGAATCTCTATCTTCTGTCCCTCTGTCAAGCCGCTAAGACCGATAAGAAGGCGCTCGTCGTAGTTCTTCACGCCATCGATGGTTATCCGACCGATGTAGTATTGACGAGGCGTTCGGCTATAGTCGATTTCAGGTGCTATTTCTCGCTTGACTACTTGTGGGAGTAGTGGGAGCAACAGCCCAAAGAGAGCGAATATGATGAGATAAGTTCTTTTCACTTTTCTTGCTGTAGTTTTTTTCGTGTTCAGCCTTTTGTCACTTGTTCGCCTGTCATGCCGAAACGTCTTTGCCTCTGCTGATAAGCGGCAATGGCTTTGTGTAGGTCTTCTTCGTGGAAGTCGGGCCAAAACGTGTCGCAGAAGTAAAACTCGCTATAGGCACATTGCCAAAGCAAGTAGTTGCTGATGCGCAGTTCACCGCCTGTACGGATAAGCAGGTCAGGGTCTGTCATAAAGTTCGTCTCGAGGTGCTTCGATACGTATTCCTCGTTGATGTCTTCAGGCTTGACACGTCCCGCTTGTGCTTCACGAACGGCATCTCGCATTGTTTTCGTCAGTTCCCAACGACTGCTGTAGTTGAGTGCTGTGACGGCTGTCATGCGTTTGTTGTTCTTCGTGTTCTCCATACATTCCAAGACACGATTGCGGGCAGGTGCGGGCAGACGGTCGATGTCGCCTATGTAGCGGAACCTGACATCGTTCTTCATAAAGATTTCGTCCTCGAGTTTGTCTGCCACGAGTTGCATCAGGGTGCCGACTTCTGCTTCGGGTCGGTTCCAATTCTCGGTGGAGAAGGTGTACATTGTCAGGAACTTAACACCGAGCCTTGCACATTCCGAAGTGATGCGAGTCACGTTCTCTACGCCTTGAATGTGCCCTGCAGAACGTGGCAGCCCGCGTTCCTGTGCCCAACGTCCGTTGCCGTCCATGATGATGGCAATAGATTCGGGGATATTGTTTCTGTCAAGTTCGATGATATCTTTCATGAAGTGTATGTTTTAATCTCTAATCTCTAATTATTGCATTTGCGTAGTTTCGGGAACATGTCGTATGTGATGAAGAACATGGCGAAGCTGTAGCAGTCTTTGTTCTTAAGGAAACCGCTCTTTACGCCATATGGGTCGTCCAATTGTGTCGTTCCTTTGGGAGTGGCATCGAGTCTGTCGGTTGTGCTGAAGCGCATTGTCCATTCGAAACCGAGATTGACGCGAGGTTTGAGTTTGTATTTCACTCCGACGCCAACAGGAATGTTCATACCGCCACAGGCTTTTGCTCCGCCGCCCATACCGATTGTAATGCCTGCTCCTGCAAGGATGTATGGTGTGATGCGACTATTGCCTTTATAGCCGACGCCTGTTCCGAAGCCCCAAAAGTTGAGTTCGAATTGAGCACCGATGTCCATTACGTTTCGCGAGAACGATACTTGGGTCGGAATGCCGCCTTCGGGAGTTTCGCTATATGCATCGGTTGGGATGAAGACGTCGGTTGTGCCGTGAATATGCCCGAAAGCGATATTTGCCTTGACTGCCATTCGTGCATTGAGGAGGCGACGAGCCGTGATGGCTCCCATCGGACTGAGGTTGGCAAAAGGAGCACTGTTGGCATCGCCCAAATAGAAGCATCCGCCAAGTCCTACGCCCATATCCATCTTGTACTCTATCTCTTCTTCCGCTTTTGCTGCGAAACAGAAGAGCAGACAACAAACGGCTATTGCTGTGCGAAACCAAGTCTGTTCAGTCTTCCTCGCCATACTTGTGCGTTAGTGATAATCCAAATGAAGTTGTTCTCGTCGACGGTGCTTGTGATGCAACCTTCTGTGCCTTTCAGTTCTTTCGGCAGATGGAGTCCGTTGTTTGGTCTCCACGTGATGCCGTAGTCCTTGCTGATGTATATGGCGTCGAGTGCTTCGTGCTCACCGTCAACGGAAGTCCCGCCGAAGGCTATGCAGTTGCCGTCATAAGGCAGCAGGTTGAAATGGTTGAGTTGTGGACAGGGGATTCTGTTGTCAGGAGAGATGGGGAAGAACATCCATTCGGCATCTTCTTCCTTCTCGCTGTCATTCCACATCTTGTTCCAAACGACGGCATTGCCGCAGCCTTCTTTCTGTCCGACCAATATGATGCGACTGTTGCCGTTTGCCTGCTCTACGCTTAATGCCCTGATTTCGGAGACGGGCAATTGTGCAGCGTCTGTATCGAGCAGGTCTTCTTCCCAAGTAGCTGCGTCTAAGGAGCGAAGCAGCTTGCCCTCAGAAATGACATAGAAGAAGTCTTTTGTCTTCTCGATGAGCGTCAGACCTGCAGAATAAATCGTTCCAACAGATTCCCAAGCCTTTGCATCGGTCGAGGAGAGGATTTGACCATCGGTTGTGCTGAGATACAAAATGCCTTCTTGCATACGAAGTGTCTGCAGGTCAACTGTGGCAGGCAGATCTGTCGTTGCAGTTTCTTCCCAAGTTCCTTCTGTCTCAAAGTCTGAACGCTCGACGAGGACGATATCCGCGCCCTTCTTTCCGAGTACTGTCAGTTTGTTGTTCAGCACGAAAACCTTCATGTCGTTCAGGCTTGTGAGGGCTTCATTTCCTGTGTCACATTGCTTCCAAACGAGCGAATCGTCTTCCTGTTGATGAACGTTGACCTTAAGCGTATAGATGCGGCTACTCTGATTGTCGTTGCTTGTCAGATAGAGTTCGAGCGGCTTCGTGAGGTCGAGGCTGTCGGTGGAATTGTAGGATGTCCATGCTTCTGTGCCTTTCTCACGATAAGCCAAAGAAGAACCGTCGAAAGCAATTGTTGCGATGACTCTGTTAAGCAGACTGCCATAAGGCAGGGAGTCACGATTCTCGATAGTGTTGTCGCGCTGATTGATGGTCATCTCGAACGTGCTTGCCGAGAAAGAGGTGTTGAGCGTGTTGGTCTTACGCTTCACGGTTCCCAATACCACGGACTTTATGTAGCAGTAGTCGTTGCTTGTGGTTGTCAGGTTGCTGTCTTCTGAGCAGGAAGAGGCCAAGAAGGGCAGCATCAAGAGTAGCAAAAGCCTGAGTTTTATTCTCGTATCTTTATTACGCATTGCGTGTATGTGTGATTTCAAGGTGCAAAGATACGAATAATTTGCGATTTTGCAATCTTCAGTTTACGATTTATGCTCTATTTCGTGCTTATTTTAAGTTTAATTAGGGAAAACGGACGAAACTTAACATGTTGAGCAACCCTGACTGCGTGTGTGCTCGCCAACGAAGCATGGGCGATTGAAAAGTTGCGTGTGCTTATGTTGCTATTCTGAAGAATGTAAAGATTTTTCGTATATCGGCCTTCTCTAACGGCCTGTTTTTCGTTTTGTGGCACTTTTGTCCATCGAATGCGAAAAATGCGCTTAAATCAAATTGCATATGAGAATCAATGACTTGCAACGCCTCGTTTTTGAACTCGAAGTGAAGAAAGTACATGTCGTCAGTGTAATGATGTTAAGAGATGCACAATATCTTCGCAAATTTAACGTGTGAAACAGGGAAACGTCATGTGGGTATATTGAAAACATAACACGTTATGTTGGCAATCATTCCACGTTATGTTTGTCATCATTCCACGTTACGATTCAAAACGTCGCCTGTTATGTTACAAGTTTTTGTAAAGATTTTTTATCATCTTAACCTCGTTCCCTCCATAGCAAACCTTGCTTACCAACTCCCCATCTGCCAAAACAGGAGCTTTCGTGCCCTCGAAAAATTCGAATGG